>JAPLOK010000290.1 GCA_026400775.1 Alphaproteobacteria bacterium
ATCGCAGCCCTCGCCAAGGATGAGGGCTTCATCGAGACAGCCATGCTGCTGAATGAGACGGCAAGCAGGGTTCGTTCACGACTGATCAGCCCCGTCATCCCCGAGAACCATTTCGAGATGCCCGACCGCAAGCCCGGCAAAAGCCGGGCTGCGCGGACCAAGAAGCAGGCTGCGCTGAGCTTGCCCTGAAGCCTGGATGGCCCCGGCTTCCGCGGCCTGGCCGTGATGGCGGCCGGTGGCAGTCGCGGCATCGGCCAAGAGCAGGCCGGGCCGCGGCGGGCGATGGCACTCAGCGGCGCGGCGCAAGATCCCACGGCGTACGCTCGGCCTCGCGCAGCGCCTGTCCTTCTGTCAGCCCGATATCGCGCAGCATGCGCGGGTCCAACTCGGCCAGTGCGGTGCGCGTGCGCTGCGTCCGCCACATCAGCTGGACGTTGGCCCACAGCCCGGTCGCGCGGGCGGGGCGCGCAGTGGCGTACCGCGTGGCGAGGGAGGGGGAGGTCGCTGACATCGGAATGGCTCCTGTGGGTTGCATGTGCAAACCGCATATCGGACATCAGAACAGTTAAGGCCAACGACTAATCTTGACGCGAGATATCAGCCAGGCTGATAAATAGTCATGCTCGCCATTCCACCCGGCCTGGACCCCGATGTGCTGCGCGCCTTCGTCATGATCGCCGAGGGCTGCAGCGTCACCCGCGCCGCCGAACGCGTGGGCCGCACGCAATCGGCCATCTCCATGCAGATGAAGAAGCTGGAGGAGGTGCTGGATGCCAAGCTGCTGGCCCGCGCCGCGCGCGGCGTGCAACCGACGCATCAGGGTCTCTGGCTGCTCGAGCGCGCGCGCACTCTGCTGACGCTGCATGATGAGATTCACCAGGCGTTTCGCGCCGCGCCGCTGAGCGGCCAGGTGCGCCTGGGCACGCCCGATGACTATGCGCTGCAATGGCTGCCGGACGTGCTGGCCCGCTTCGCCGAGCAGCACCCGCGAATTGAGGTCGATGTCGTCTGCCTCAACAGCGAGGAACTGGCCGAGCGCTTCGCCGCCGGCAGCCTGGACCTGACCCTGCTGACCGAGGGCCATGCACTGCCCGGCCAAAGCGGCGAGGAGGTCTGGCGCGGCCCGCTGCGCTGGGTGGGGCCAGCCCCTAACGCCTTGCCGCGCCGCGACCCCGCCGCACTCGCACAGCGCGACCCTATACCCCTGGCACTCGCCCATCCGGGCTGCACCTGGCGCGGCGCCGCATTGCAGGCGCTGGGCCGGGCCGGGCGGCAGGCGCGCGTGACCTATAACTCCGCGACCCAGACCGGCTGCTTCGCCATCACGCTGGCGGGCCTCGCGCTCACCGTCTCCACGCCGACGCGCCTGCCACCGGGCCTGGCCTGGCTGGGCGCGGCCGAGGGCCTGCCGGCTTTGCCGGATATGGGCATCTTCATGTTCCGCGCCGAAGCGCCCGAGAACGCGGCAGTGGATGCCCTGGTCGACGCCATTCGCCTCGGCTTTGGCGCCTCCGCGACCTGAGTTGCACACGATGTCGTGAGCGGGTTTTGTCGCCCGGCTTGCTTCGCCCAGCGAAATATGGCGTAACACCCCCAGGGACTTTTGGGGGATTTCGGATGCGGTTGGGAATTGCGCTCGTGCTCGGGCTGATGCTGGCTGTGCCTGCCACGGCTGAAGCGTCTCGCCAGGAACAGGGTGCCCGGCAGCAGGCTAATGGCGGCGCGCCGCAGGCAAGGCCGGCAGCCACCCCGCCACGGCAGGCCGCCACGCCGCAGCGTGCGACCGCCCTGCGCGAACCCGCCACGCGCGGCCCCGCCCGCCAGCCGGATGCGCTGCGCGCCACCACTGCCTCACGCAATGCCATTCCCTATCGCGGTTCCAGCCGCGACTCCGCCCAGGTGCGCGACCGCGGCGGCCGCCTGGTGGCCGATACCGGTTTCAACCGCGCCGTGCTGCGCGGCCAGCAGGCCCGGCTCGGCCAGCAATGCCAGACGGTCAATGGCCGCCGCGCCTGCGGCATGACCCGGCAGGTGTCGTTGCGTTGGCAGGGCGGGTTGGCACCGGCCGCGGGCCATCAGTCGCAATGCCCGGACGGGACCATGGCCATGCTCGCGCTGGGGCATGAGAACGTCTATCGCTGCGTGCCGTTCTGAACGGCCTGCGGGGCGCGTGAACAACACGCCCTCCGCCTCCCTTGCGGCCAGGCCTGCCGCCCCTTAGGTGAAGCGCTGAGCAGCCGCTTTGTCGCGGTGCAGCATCAGGCAGGTCCATGAGCAGCGAACCGACCCAGGACAATACCCCCCAGCAAGCAGCCCCCGCGCCCAGCGCCGAGGAGAGCATCACCGCGCTCGAAGCCGCATTGGCCGAGATGCGGGACAAATGGATGCGCGCGGAGGCCGAGACACAGAATCTGCGCGCCCGCGCCGCGCGCGAAGTGCAGGAAGCGCGCGCCTTCGCCGTGCAGAAATTCGCAACCGACGTGGTCGAGGTGGCCGAGAATCTGCGCCGGGGCCTCGCCGCCCTGCCGCCCGCCGCCGAAGCGGAAGACCCGCTGCTGGCCAGGCTGCGCGGCGGCTTCGAAGGCGTGGAAAAGGCCTTCTGGGCCACGCTCGAGCGCAACGGTATCAAGCGCCATGAGGCCGAGGGCACCGCCTTCGATCCTGATCTGCACCAGGCCATGGCCGAACAGCCCGCACCCGAGGGCGTTGCCCCCGGCACCGTGCTGCAGGCATGGTCCGCCGGCTGGACCTTGAACGGCCGACTGGTGCGCCCGGCGATGGTGGTGGTGGCCGCCGCCGCGCAGGAACCCGCGCCTGACGCCGCGTGATGTCGGCGCGGGCGAACTGGCCGCCTTGCTCGCGCTCAACAACCGCTTCGCCGCAGAGGTGAATGCGCTCGACCAGGCCGGGTTCGCGGCGCTGGTGGCGCAGTGCTGGCACGCGCGCTGCACCGGCGATGACGCCTTCCTGCTGGCGCTGGATCACGCAGCACCCATGCAGGGGCCGAACCATGGCTGGTTCCAGGCCCGGCTGCAGCGCTTCGCCTATGTGGACCGGGTGGTGGTCGCCGCGGCCGGGCAGGGCCGGGGGCTGGGGCGGCTTTTGTACCAGGATCTCTTCGCCAGGGCTGCCGCGCGCGGCCTGCCGCTGGTGGCCTGCGAGGTGAATCTGGAACCGCCCAACCCGGGCAGCATGGCCTTCCACCAAGCCCTGGGGTTTTCGCCGCTGGGTGAGGCCACGGATCCGCGCAACGGCAAGCGCGTGCGCTACCTCAGCCGGCCTCTGCCTCCCGGATGAGGGCACGCAGCCGTGCCGCGGCCTCGGGGCCTTTCGAGGCGTCGCGCCACAGGCCCTCGGCCACGCGCTGATGGGCTGCGATCGCGTCATCGGCGCTGGTGATGGCGGTCACGCCGGTGCTGACCCAGGGCAGGCTGTCGAGGTTGAAGGGGCTGGTGATCACATGCGCGCGGTCGCGCCCGCGGATGATGCGGAAGCTGCCTGAGGGTTCGGCGCCGTTGGCGATGCCGATCTGCAGCCCGATCGGGGCGTTTTCCATCATGGTGGCGATGTTGCTCATCTCTGCGGCCGCGGCGATGCGGCAGCGGGCGCGGCTGCGCTCGGGCACGGCAAGGCCACCGCAGACGCCATCGGACAGGAAGCGCCGCACCGCCGATTCCGAGAGGATCGCCGTGACATTGGGCCGCCGCCCCTGATGGTTCCGCTTGCGCTGTGCCAGTGTTTGCAGGACCTGCTCGATCGCGTCGCGGGCCAATGCGCGGTCGGGTGAGGTCTCGGCCGCTTCAGTCCAGGCTTCGGTCATGGCGCCGTCGAAGGTATCCGTGGTGAGCGGCTGCACCAGGCGGCCACCGACCTGCAGCAGCTGGTCGGCCTGTTCCTCGAGGTTGCGCAGGCGTTCGCCGAAGGCGATCGGGCGGGCGAAATACTCGACGCCGATGCCCAGCAGTGAGAGCGGTGAGATCTTCAGCAGCTCCGCCAGGCGCCGGATGGTCTCCAGCTTGATGACCTCGCCCTTTTCGTAGCGGTAGAGGGCGGCGCGGGAGACGCCGAGGCGGGCGGCGATCTCTTCCGCCCGCATGCCGGATTCCAGGCGGTAGGCTCTGAGCTGCTGCCCCACATCGGCGAACTTCATCACAACCTCCAGCGTGTGCCGTTTTTGATATACTACCTTGTCACGCGAGATGTCATCTCACATCTGACCCTTATTGCCGGAAAATATTGACGAATTCCTAATCGTTCTAGGCAAAAATTACCCAGCCTTGATCTCATGCGCCGCGAGAGTCTCCAGCGCCTGAACCATCGCCGAATGGTCCAGCGCAGCGCCGCCCTTCGCCGCAACAGCAGAGAAAAGCTGCTGTGCGCTGGCGGTATTGGGCAGCGCCACGCCCAGTTCCTTAGCCGCCTGCAACGCCAGGTTCAGGTCCTTCTGATGCAAATTGATGCGGAAGCCTGGATTAAATGTGCGGTTGATCATCCGCTCCGCATGCACCTCAAGAATTCGTGAGTTGGCGAAGCCACCCATCAGCGCCTGCCGGACCTTCGCAGGGTCGGCGCCCGCCTTGGAGGCAAAGACCAGCGCCTCGGCCACGGCTTCGATGTTGAGTGCGACGATGATCTGGTTGGCGACCTTGCAGGTCTGCCCCGCGCCAGTGTCACCCACCAGGGTGATGTTCTTGCCCATCGCCTGGAACAGCGGCAAGGCGCGGTCGAAATCGGCCTGGGAGCCGCCGATCATGATGGTGAGTGCGGCGTTCTTCGCACCCACTTCGCCGCCCGAGACCGGCGCGTCGAGATAGCCGCAGCCCTTGGCCGCCACGCGGGCTGCGAAATCCTTGGTCGCGGTGGGCGAGATGCTGGACATGTCGATCACCACCTTGCCGGCCGAAAGTCCCGCCGCGACGCCGCCCGCGCCGAACAGGGCGGCCTCCACATCCGGCGTGTCGGGCACCATGATGATGATGACCTCGGCTGCGGCGGCGACCGCCGTGGCATCGGGCAGGATGGTGAAATCCGCCCGCGCCTCGGGCTTCAGGCTGGCGCGCTCGGGGGCCAGGATGTCATGGCCCGCCTTCTTGAGGTTTTGCGCCATGGGCAGGCCCATGATGCCCAGGCCGACAAATCCGATCTTCATGTCACTTGTGTCCTTTGTCGTTGCCGGCCCGGAGGGCCGAGGCCGCGAAAGCGGCCCGCGCCTGATGGCGCGAAGCCAAGCCGCACGGCGGTGCGGCGCCCGGCGTTTGAGGGGCGGGCATGCGTCAGCTTGCCCGCCGTTCAGAATACGGTGCGAACCAATCAAGGCCCGCCAATGTCTCACCCTTGGGTCGGTATTCGCAGCCGATCCAGCCGCGATAGCCCATCTCATCCAGCGCGTTGAACACGAACGGCCAGTTCACCTCGCCGGTGCCCGGCTCGTTCCGGCCGGGCGTGTCGGCCACCTGCATATGCGCGATATAGGGCAGGGCGGCACGCGCCCGCGGCACCAGATCCCCTTCCGTGATCTGCGTGTGGTAGAGGTCGAATTGCAGGGCCAGGCGGTCGGGCCCGACGGCTTCGATCACGGCAATCCCATTGGCGATGCCGGTCAGCGAATAGCCCGGCATGTCGCGCTGGTTGATGGGTTCGATGCAGCATTTCACACCCTGCGCGATGGCGCGTTCGGCCGCCCAGGCCAGGTTGATGGCATAGAGCGCCGTGAGCGTGCCCTGCGCCACGCCGGCTGGCGTCATGCCGGCCATCACATGCAGCCGCGGGCAGCCGAGTTCGCCGGCATAGTCGAGCGCGCGCATGATGCCGTCGCGGAATTCCTGCTCGCGCCCCGGGTGGCAGGCCATGCCGCGCTCGCCATTGGCCCAGTCTCCCGGGGGCGCGTTGAACAGCACCTGCTGCAGGCCGTTATCCTTCAGGCGCGCGGCGATGTCCTTTGCGGGGAAGTCATAGGGGAAGAGGAACTCGACGGCGGCGAAGCCGGCCGCGCGGGCGGCGGCGAAACGCTCCAGGAAGGGCAGTTCGTTGAACATCATGGAGATGTTGGCGGCGAAGCGGGGCATGGCGGGTCCGGGTTGGTGCTTGGGCCGCAATGTGCCGCGCGGGGTGTGGGGCGGCAATGGTGCGGGGGGCGGCCATATCCGGGGGGCGGGGCGGCCGGTGGGGTCACGCGGCGACGCCACCGGCCATGGAACGCAAATCCTGCACCAGGCGGTGGGGCATGATCGGCGCCAAGGCGTGCCGCGATGCATCGCCCGCGCCGAGGCGACAGCCAAACGCCGCATGGCATCCACTGCCATCATCATCCCCACTCAGCCGCAAAAGCTTTCCGGGCTGCTGCGTGATCCCGTTACAACGGAATCACGCAGCAGCCGCTATGCGAGGCTGATTCACCGCTTCGGCGATTCCGCCTTTGCGGAACATGCTCTATGTGACCGGCTTTCCACCCGGAACCTGCATCATGCTGCGCCACGCCCCCGTGATATGCTTCGTGGCGCTATGCATGGCGGCCATTGCAGCGCAGCTGTTGCGCGGGCTGCCGCTGGCCGGGGCCGGCAGCGCCCATGATGCGGGCTTCCACCTCATCATGCTCAACGCTTTGGCCGAGGAAGCCTGGCGCGGCGCGCTGCCGCCCTTGTGGTTCTTCGCGCCCACCGCCGGCCTGGGCAGCCCCGCGCCGGTGTTCTACGGCGTGGGTTCCTATCTGCCGGCGCTGGCCTTGCTCGGGCTGGGGGGCGAGCCGGAGATGGCACTCTCGGCGGTGATCGCGCTGGCCCGGGCGGTGGGCGCCCTGGGCGTGCTGCTCTGGGCGCGGCGGCATGTTGCCGGTGACGGCGCCGCGGTGGTCGCGGCCGGGGTCTGGCTGTTGTTTCCCTTCAGCCTGCTGCATGGCCCGCTGATCGGCTTTCGCTATGCGGATACGCTCGCGCTCAGCATCCTGCCCTGGCTGCTGCTGGCGGCCGACCGGCCGATGCCGCCGGGCCGGCGCCTGTCCGCGGTGCCGCTGATCGCGCTTGGCTATGCGGCGCTGGCGGTCACGCATCTGCCGCAGACCATCCTGGCGGCGCTGATCCTGCCGGCCTGGGTGGGGCTGACGCGGGGCTGGCGCTGTGGCCTGGTGGTGGTGCTGGGCGGGCTGCTGGGGGCCGCGCTGGCCAGCTGGTTCCTGCTGCCCGCCGCCATGCTGCGGCCGCTGATCAACGAGGCCGGCTGGAACGCCGCCGCCCTGATGGCCGCGAGGAGCCTGTTCGGCCCGGCATTATGGGCCGAGCAGCAGGACCAGCTGGTCGGCCCCTTCTGGGCGATTCTCTACCTCTCCTGGGCGCTGGGACTGGGCCTGGCGCTGCTGGGCATGGCGCGCGCTGGCGCCACGCCCTCGACGCTGCGCGCCGCGGCCCGCGCTGCCGCGCTGCTGTGCCTGACCATGGTGCCGCCTCTGACCTGGCTGTGGCCGCATCTGCCGATCATCATCTATGTGCAATTGCCGTGGCGGCAGATGGGCTGGCTGGCGCTGATGGCGGGCTTGGTCGCGGCGGGGCTGTGGATGGCGGGTTCGCGCCGCCGGGTGTTACTGCTGCTGGCCGGCATGGCGCTGTTCCTGGCCTACCCCTGGGCGGACCGGCTGCTGCCGGCGCATCTGCTGGCGGCGCACCGGGAATCGCTGGTGCTCTATCCCCCCAGCGGCGATCCCGCGATCTTCAGGACACCATTCTACACCGACTTCATGGTCGCCGAGTATATCCCGAGCGCCGCCCTGCGGTCCGGCCTGGATTGGACCGGCCACACGCAACGGCGCGCGATTCTGGCGCGAATCTGTGCCGCAGAACCCTGCGCCGAACTGGACCGCAGCATGCCCGGACACCCGCGCGCCGTGTTGCGCCCTGGCGCCAGCGCGGGCGAATTGCTGCCGATCTTCCATTGGCCCGGCCAGCGCTGCGAGGGTTGCCGGCTGGAACTCGACCCCGCGACCGGCCTGGCCCGCGCCTGGCTGCTGCCCGGAGCTGGGCCTGAGGTTGCGATCCGCGTCGTGGCGCTGCCGGCGCAGCGCCTGGGCCTGGCGATCTCCGCCGCAGCCCTGGGGGTCCTGCTGCTGGTCAGTGTGGTGGCGCTGCGCCGCGCCGGCCGGGCCTGAGCTGCGGCGTCGTCCCGCAACACGCGATCACTCTGTCGTCGTTCTGCGAGAATGATTCACTGCGTCGGCGATTCCGCCTTTGCGGATCATGCTCTACCCCTGCAACGCCCGGCCCAGCGCCGCGTCCAGCGCGCCCGCCGTATAGGCCACGCGCACCTTCTGCCGCCCCAGCGCCGCCATCTGGCGCGCTTTGGCAGGCTCGGCCAGCACGGCCTGCATCTGTGCCGCCAGGTGGTCCAGCCGCACATCGGCCCATTGCGAGGCGATGTCCTGCGGGTATTCCCCGGGGCGGATGTCGCGCAGCTGGTATTCGACCAGCCAGCTGTTCTGCGCGTCGCAATAATCGAGGTTGCCGGAATAGCCGGTGGCGATCAGCGGCACGCCATAGGCCAGCGTCTCGGCGCAATGCGTGCCGAAGCCGGTGCAGCGATGCGCCGAGACTACGCAATCGGCATGCGCGATGAAGCCCAGCAGCCGCTCGCGCCCGGCGGTTTCCTCGACCAGGATGATCCGCGGATCGGCCGCGGCCGCGGCCTGGATCATCGCCCATTCGCCCAGCGGATCGGTCCCATCGGCGCCGATCGCTTCGGGGGCGTGCAGCACCAGCACGGCGGGCTCGCACCCGGTGGGGAAGGCCTGGGCGAAGGCGCTGACCACCGCCGAGGGGTTGACCTGCCGCAGCCCCGCGCCGGCACGCACCGGGGCATGGAAGACAAAGCGCCCGGCACGCGCCTCGATCAGTTCGGCATAGGGGTCGGCCGGCGTCTCGGACAGTTCGAGCATGGGCGCGATGATGGTGACCTGCCGGCCGGTGGCGCGCCGGAAGGCATCGCGGGTGAAGCCGCTGGCGACGCCGATCACGTCCATCTCCCTGGCGCCGGCGATCTCCGCGGCCGGCAGGTCGGCGAAGGCCCAGCCGAAGATGCCGATGCGCCAGCGCGCGGTGATGCCCACCAGCGCCTGGTCGCGGATCAGCCCTGGCATGCGCGAGGGCTTGCCGAAGAACAGGCTCACAGGCCGCTCCAGCCCCTCGCCGGGCGGGTTGCTGGCACCCTCGCTCCAGCCGCGCAGCCGCCCGTCGGAAAAGGCCAGAGGCTGGCGGGCCTGGGCATCGAAAAGCCGCATGGCGATGCCCTGCCGCGTGAGGCTGGCAGCCGCCCCGCGCAATGCCTGGGCGGCGCCGAATTCATGCCGGAAGCCCAGCAGATAGGCCGGCTCGCGCGCCGGCGCCGCGGCGCGCGCATGGCGGCCCAGCAGCGGCGCAAGCGCCGGGCAGGCGGCGGCCAGCCGTGCCGCCAGCGCCTCACAATGGTCGAGCAGGGCTTGCGCCTGGCCGCGGCCGGGCATCGGCGCATGCACCGGCTGCGCCATGCAGGCCAGCAGGATGAACAGCGTGACCTGCTGGCCGGCCAGTACGATGGGCTGCGCCCAGAAATCCTGCGCCTCGCGCCCCAGCAGTCCGGATAGGCGGTGGTCGCGCCAGATGCCCAGGACCTGCTCGAGCTGGAAGGCCAGCCGCTCGGCCGCATCCTGCAAAGGGTCATGGCCGCGCGCGGCGCCGGTCGCGCGTTCCCAGGCCTCGATCATGAAGCGGTTGGCGGGTGCTATGTCGTCGCTCAGGAAGGGCGCGAGCCAATGGCGGCGATGGTCGGGCGGCAGCGCCTCGATCGGCAGGCGGTGCGCGAGCAGGATGTCGAACAGCCACCAGCGGCGCAGCGCATCGGGGTTGTCCAGCGCGTCGGCCAGCAGCGCCGGTTCGACCAGCGCCATGGCGTCCAGCATGGCCTGGGTCAGCGGCAGGCCTGTGCGCTGATGCGCGAGGCGGCCACGCTGGAAATAGGCGATGTCGGACGGCGCGAAGCCCGGCCAGGGCGTGCCTTGCAGCAGGGCTGCCGACAGCTGGTCGGGCAGGTGCCGCGCCTCGGCCGTGGCGGCGGTCTCCATCACCGGGGCGTGCTCGTCGTGCAGCTGGGCGCGCAGCGGCGGGCGCGGCGGGCAGGAGGCGGGCAGCAAGGCCTCGGGGTACAGCAGCCGCTCGCGCAGCATGCGGCCGATGGCATGGCGTTCCTCGGCGCGGCGGATGGCGTGGAACAGCGTGTGCTGGCCGGTGCCGGCGAGCATGGTCTGCAGCATCGCCATGCCGAAGGCATCGCCCAGCAGGGGGCTGGGCAGCGCCACATCGATGCGCAGCGCGCCGCCACCTTCGGGCTGGTAGAACCAGTGCTCGCCCTCGCGCACCAGGTCGATCCAGAGGGTACAGAAGGGATGGGCATGCTGCTGGGCCAGGGCTGCGGCATCGATGGTGAAGGCGAATTCAGCGGGGTCTTCGGTGGCGACCAGCTCCATGCGGCCCTCGGCCAGGCGCGGGTCGGTGGCGGCGCGGCCGGCCTCGGTCAGGAACCAGCCCAGGCGGATGCGCGCGGGCAGCGGCAGGGCGGCCTCGGCCAGGCGGACGCGGCCGATGACGCGGCCCTGCGAGGGATCGGCGATGCGCGCGGTGTCGTGCGAGAGCAACAGCCAATCGCGGTCCCTTGCGGTGGTCAGGCGGCGCATGACGCAATGTCACTCCAACTGGCAGAGATTCTATATTAACCTGTCGTTTCCGATACCTAACCAGAACAGTTTAGGGTGACAAGCGCGGCCATCCCGGCCGCGGCGCCTGATGAGATGGAGCCCCGCATGTCCCACCGCCGAACCCTGCTTGCCGCGGCCCTCGCAGCGCCCTTTGCCGCCCCCTTCGCCGCGCGGGCGCAGAGCTGGGCGCCGAGCCGCCCGGTCCGCCTCGTGGTGCCGATCGCGGCCGGCGGCGCGCTGGACATCACCGCGCGGCTGCTGGGCGAGCGGCTGACCCCGCTTTTGGGCCAGCAGGTGGTGGTGGAGAACCGCGCCGGTGCCGGCGGCAATATCGGCGCGCAGCATGTCGCGCAGTCCGAGCGGGACGGGCACACCATCATGCTGGCCGCGGCCAATACGCTGGCGGGCAACAAGTGGCTCTATGGCAATCGCATGCCGATCGAACCGACGCGCGACCTGGCACCGGTCACGCGCGTCTCGACCGGGACCATCCTGATGGTGGTCAACGCCCAGCGCCCCTGGCGGACATTCGCCGAACTCATCGCCTTCGCGCGCGCCAATCCCGGCCGCGTGACCATGGGCAGCAGCGGCACCGGCACCACGAGCCACCTGTATATCGAGACGGTCAAGCGCGCCGCCGGCGTGGACATCACGCATGTGCCCTATCGCGGCGGCGGGCCGGCCATCCAGGATCTGGTGGCGGGCAATATCGACATGATGTTCGATGTGATGCCCGCACTCATGCCGCATGTGCGCGAGGGACGGATCCGCGCACTCGCCGTGGGCAGCGCGCAGCCCGTGAACTTCGTGCCAGGGATCGAGACCGTGCCGGGCATGGCCACGCTGCTGCCCGGTTCGGGCATCGACGCCCAGGCCTGGTATGCGGTGACGGCACCGGGCGGCACGCCCGCGCCGATCCTGGAACGCTGGCACGCGCTGCTGGCGCAGGTGGTGCGCGCGCCCGATTTCGGCGCGCGTATCACGCCGCTGGGCTTCCAGCCGGTGCTGGATGACAGCCCGGCAGCCTTCCTGGAATTCTGGCGCGCGCAGGAGGTGGTGTGGCGCGGCTTGGTGGAGACCTCGGGCGCCACGGCGGAGTAGCGGGTTTGCGGGTCTGATCACCGCTCCGGCTGCGCCTGGGCGGATCAGGGCGGTGTGCGGGTCTGATTCACCGCTCCGGCTGCGGCTGCGCGGATCAGGGCGGTTTGCGGGTCTGATTCACCGCTCCGGCTGCGCCTGCGCGGATCAGGCCCTAAGCCGGCCGCCACCCGCGGTGATACGGGTGGTTCTCGCGGATGCATTGCGCGCGGAACAGCTGTTCGGCCAGCAGCGCGCGCACCAGCATATGCGGCCAGGTCAGCGGGCCGAGCGAGAGCTTGTGCTCTGCGCGGGCCAGCACCGCCGGGTCCAGCCCTTCGGCGCCGCCAATGGCGAAGACCAGGGGGCGCGCGGCTTCCATCCAGCGTTGGGTCAGGGCGGCCAGCGCCTCCGAACTGGGGGCGGCGCCGCCGAGGTCGAGTGCAACCAGCAGCGCGCGTTCGGGCAGGGCGGCGAGCATCGCGGCGCCTTCGCGCGCGCGGTCACTCTGGGCCAATTCCTGCGCCGAGAGCGGCGGACGCAGCCTGGCATTGTATTCGGCGAAGATCGCCGCCTCAGGCCCTGGCCTGGCGCGCCCTACGGCCAGCAGCCGCGCCTTCAGATCGGGTCCGCCGCGTCCTGCGGGGCGGCGCCGGACCACAGCTTCTCCAGGTTGAAGGTGGCGCGCGTGTCGGGCAGGAACAGATGCACGATCAGGTCGCCGGCATCGATCAGCACCCATTCGGGGCTGGCCTGCATGTCATCGCGCTTCAGCTTCAGGCCTTCCTTGGCCAGCGCATCCTCGACATGGCTGGCCATGGCCTGCAGCTGGCGCTCCACCTGGCCGGAGGCGACGATCAGACGGTCGGCATAGCTGGCGCGGCCGGTGACATCGAGCACCACGATGTTGTCGGCCTTGTCATCCTCGAGCGACTGGACAGCGGCCTTGACCAGCGCTTCCAGCCGGTCTGGCGCGATCGGCTTGCGGGCGCGGGGGGCCTTGCGGGCAGGGGCCTTCTTCGCGGCGGGCGCGGTTTTGGCCTTGGGCGCGGGCTTGGTCTTGGGCGCGGGCTTCGGCGCCAGTGTGGGCTTGGCCGCCGGCGCGGGCTTGGCCTTGGCGGCGGGCTTATCCGGCTTTGCCGCCGACGGCTTGGCCGCCGGCTTCACGGCTGCCGCCTTGCGCGCTGGCTTGGCGGCGGTTGCGGGTGCTGCTGTCGTCGCGGCGGTCTTGGTGGTGGTGCGTGCCATGCGTCCCTCTCCCCCTGGAATGCGCCGGCGTCAACCATAGTCCAGGCGCGGGGCGTCACGCCAGCGCGGGTGAGGGCGCCTGCGCCGCCTGTTCCAGCGCATAGGCGCCGCGCAAGGCCAGGTCATCGTGATAGAGTGCCGCCATCACCTGCACGCCGCGCGGCATGCCATCGGGGTCCAGGCCCACGGGCACGGTGATGGCGGGCTGGCGGGTGAGGTTGGCGGTGAAGGTCCAGGGCGCCCAGGATTCGTGCAGGGCACGGTCGGCATCCACGGTCGGCGCATCGGCCAGCAGGGCCCCGGTGGGGGTGGTCGGCGCGATCGCCAGATCGTAGCGCTGGTGGAAGAGCGCGGTGGCGTGCGCGGCCTCGATCCGCAGCGCCTCGGCGGCCATCATGTCGGTGGCGGTGAAGCCGGCCTCACGCGCTGCGACATCCAGCATGCCGGCATCGAGCAGGGCGCGCTGTTCCTCGGTCAATGTGGCCGAGAGGCGGGTCAGCGCCACGCCCCAGATGCGGCCGAAGATGGCGCGCGCATCGGGCAGTTCGGGGCTGGCTTCTTCTACGGTCGCACCGGCCTCACGCAAGGCTTGGGCGGCGCGTTGCAAGGCGACCTCTCCGGCCTCATCCAGGGGCGGTGCGAAGCCCATGCGGCGCACCACCGCCACGCGCAGCCCCGCCACACCGGCATCGAGGCCCGCCGTCCAGTCACGCGCGGCATCGGGCAGGCAGAAGGGGTCGCGCAGGTCATGTCGTGCCATGGCGCCGAACATCAGCGCCGCGTCACGCACATCGCGCGTCATGGGACCGGCCACGGCGACATTGGCGAAGGCGCCGAGTGGCCATTGCGGCACGCGCCCGAAGCTGGGCTTGAAGCCGACCACGCCGCACCAGGCGGCGGGGATGCGGATCGACCCGCCGGCATCAGTGCCGATATGCAGCGCACCGAACCCCGCCGCCGCCGCCGCCCCCGCGCCCGAGGAGGAGCCGCCGGGCGTGCGCGCCTGGTTCCAAGGGTTGCGGGTGATGCCGTGCAGCGGGCAGTCGCCGGGCGATTTCCAGCCGAATTCGGTGGTGGTGGTCTTGCCGATGATGACCGCACCCGCGGCCTTCAGGCCGAGCACGGCAGGTGCGTCATGGCTGGCGGGTGTGGTCGGCGTGGTGCGGCTGCCGCGGCGGGTCGGGAAGCCTGCCATGTCCAGCAGGTCCTTCACGGTGGCGGGCACGCCATCGATGGGAGAGAGCGGGCGGCCGGCCATCCAGCGGGCTTCTGATTCGCCGGCGGCCTGGGCTACGCGTGGGTTCATCACGGCAAAGGCGTTCACCCAGGGGTTGTAGCGCGCGATGCGCTCGAGCACGGGCTTGAGCGCCTCGACCGGGGAGAGGGCGCGGCGGGCGTAGAGGGCGGCCAGCGCGTGGGCGGGGAGGAGGGCGGGGTCGGTGGACATGGGGGGAGGGTAGGGCGCTGCGACCGGCGAGGGAACCTTGGGTGGTGCAAGGCCTTCCGCCGGGCGCGGCGCATCATGGGAATCAAGGGCTATGTGCTGGCCCGCCGCCTGGGCATGGATTCCGCATTCCCCGCCCCGTCCTGGTTCCTGCCCGACCCGGTGGTGATGCGCTTCGCCGATGACATCTACCTCCCCCGCCCGCTCGACATCCTGGCCCAGAAGGCCCGATGGCCCGAAGAACGCGGCCATATCGATATCATGCGCTGGCTCTATACGCTGGCCCGCGGCAAGCGCTCCGTCAGCCCCTGGATGGCGCCGGAACTGATGTTCCCCGGCATGCACAGCATCCCCACCACGCGGATGGCCGCATGACCTTACCCCCGATGCCCGCTGACCTCCGCGCCGATCCCCTTGGGCAGCCGGGCCAGGAAGGGCGCGGCACTGGCCAGCACACAGGCCGCCACCACAAAGGCCACCGAGAAATCGAACACCGCCACCTCATGCCGGCCATTCAGCGCGGCACTGGCCTCCAGCGTCATGGTGGCCAGCACCACGCCGAGCGCGGGGCTGATCTGCTGCGCCATGCCATAGAAGCCGGTGGCGGCGGAGAATTTGGATTGCGGCAATTCCGCAAAGGCCAGGGTGTTCAGCGCGGTGAATTGCAACGAACGAAACAGCCCACCCACCGCCAGCAGCGCGAACATGGCCCAAAGCGGCCAGGCGGCGGAAAACGCGGCACAGGCGGCCAGCGTCACGCCCGCCGCCAGCGTGCCCCAGACCAGCGTGGCCCGGAAACCCAGCCGCTTCAGGATGGGTTGTGCGAGGGGTTTCATGGCCAGCGCCCCGATCGCGGTGGCGAAGCTGACCAGCCCGCTTTCGGTCGCACCCCAGCCGAAGCCCACCTGCAACAGCACCGG
>JAPLOK010000511.1 GCA_026400775.1 Alphaproteobacteria bacterium
CACTCCGCGCCGAGTTGGGCGAGGCCACCATCACCATCCATGTGGAGCCCGAGGGCAAGGCGAAGCATAGCGGGGTGCTGGTGCTGTGAAGGCGCCGGCGCTGCGTGCGCGCCCTCCGGCCGGGCCGGTGCGGCTGGGGCTTGCCATGTCGCTGCTGGCACATGCCGCGGTGCTGGCCGGGCTGCTGGCCTGGGGCGCCACGCGTGACCGGCCGCGCCCCCCGCAGACCAGCGTGGAGTTGATGTGGGAACAGCCCAGCGACGCCGGCCTGGTGAGCGAGCCGGAAACGCCGTCGGACACGCCGGAGGAACCGCCGGCGCCACCCAGTGTCGCGGCCCCGCCGGCACCGCCGCCGCCACCGCCACCGCCCATGGCCGCGATGCCGCCGCCCGCGCCGGCGCCACTGGCCCTGCCGCCAGGCCCGGCGCCGGTGACGCTGCCACCGCCGATCGAGGCGCCCGCGCCGCTGCTGGCGACACCGGCACCGCCCGCAACCGCGCCGGCGCCACCCGAGCCGCGCCCGCCGGAGCCTAAACCTGCCACGTCACGAGTCGCGCAACCGGAGCTGCCCGCGCCAACGCCATCGCGGCCCGAACCGCAACAGGCAGCGCCGCAACGCCCGCCCGCCCGCCCGGCGCCGCCGCGCCCCGCCGCGCGCCCCGCGGCGCCCGAAGCGCCGCCCGCTGCGACCTCCGGCGGTGGCGTGGTGGCGCAGGGCGTGACCAGCGCGCCGAGCCTGGACCCCGGTTTCCGCAACGCGCAGCCGCCCTATCCGGAATCCGCGCGGCTGATGGGGCAGCAGGGCACGGTCACGGTGCGCATCACGGTCGGGCCCGATGGGCGCGTGCAGACGGTGGATGTCCTGCAATCGCCCGGCTTCTCCACGCTGGAGGACGCGGCCCGCCGCGCCGCCCTGGGCTTGCGCTTTCGCCCCGCCCTGCGAAATGGGGAGCCGGTGCAGGGCCAGATCACCACAGGCTACGTCTTCAGGCTGCAATAGAGCGCGATCACCCAGAATGTGAATCGCCCTCTCAACGTGAGGGGAACCAAGCATGGTCAAGCTGGATGTGATCACGACGCGCGGTGGCGATGGCGGGGAAACCTCGCTCGGCGATGGCAGCCGCGTGCGCAAAGATGCGTTGCGCGTGGAGGCCTATGGCACGGTCGATGAAGCGAATGCCGCGATTGGCATGCTGCGCCTGCATGTGGACGCGCAGGCCGACGCGATGCTGGCGCGCATCCAGAACGACCTATTCGACCTTGGCGCCGATCTGTGCGTGCCCGGCACCGGCCCCGACCGGCTGCGCATCACCGAAGGCCAGTGCCTGCGGCTGGAACAGGAAGTGGCGGCGATGAACGCCGAGATCGCACCGCTGGATTCATTCATCCTGCCCGCCGGCACGCCGGGTGCGGCCTACGCGCATCTCGTGCGCACCATCTCCCGCCGAGCGGAACGCCTGGTGGTGGCGCTGGCCGCAGCCGAGCCCGTGAACCCGGACGCGGTGAAGTATCTCAACCGCCTGTCGGACCACATGTTCGTGCTGGGACGACGGCTGAACGACAATGGCCGCGCCGATGTGAAATGGGTGCCGGGCGCCAGCCGGTGATCAGACCCTGGCTCGACACCCTGTTCATGGACCATGCCTTCCTGCGCACGGTCTGGCGCAATTGGGGCGTGGTGGAGGAAGGGCGGGTCTATCGCTCCAACCACCCGCTGCCGGGCGCTTTGCGCGGGTTGGTCAAGCGCCATGGCATCCGCAGCATCGTCAACCTGCGCGGCGAACCGCATGAGACCAGCGCCTCAGGCCTCACGCATGCGGAAGCCACGCGCCTGGGCCTGACGCAATTCCATCTGCGTCTGGCCGCCGGCGGCGTGCCGGATCGCGAGCGGATCGAACGCCTGATCGCCACCCTGCCCACCCTGCCGCAACCCATGCTCATCCATTGCAAATCCGGCGCCGACCGCACCGGCCTGGTGGCCGCGATCTGGCTGCTGATGCAGGGGCGCGAACCGGCGGTGGCGCTGCGCGAACTCTCGCTGCGCTACGGCCACATCAAGGCCAGCCGCACCGGCATATTGGACATGTTCCTGGCCGACTACGCGCGCGCCTGGCCCAAGCCCTTCCTGGAATGGCTGCGCCATGACTACGACCCGGAATCGTTGCGCCACCGCTTCACATCCCGCCGCTGGGCGGATGTCTTGACGCAGAAGGTGCTTCGCCGCGAATAGCGCGCGGCGTGGCCATGATCCGGCCACAGGCGCGGGGCACATC
>JAPLOK010000296.1 GCA_026400775.1 Alphaproteobacteria bacterium
CCATCTCGGTCACGGCAGGCAGGTCGAACAGGCGCAACTGCAACTGGCTGTGCCGCTGGCCGACCGCGGTCAGGAAGGCACCCAGGCCCCCACCCACATCCATCAGCACGCGATGCGGCGCAAAATCAAAAGCTTGCAGCACTTCGCCCGCCACCAGGGGCTGTGAGGCGGCCATCAGATCCGAATAGGGTCCAGCGGTTTCGGCGGTCAGTGCGCCGCGCGTGCCGTCCGCAGCATAGCCCCAAAAGGCCGCCAACTGGCCGCCGCCGGCCGGGCCGCGAATCATACGCACCGGGTTGGCAAGGTCGGCGTAAAGCATCGCGTGGTGGCGGACCATGGCGGCCACCGCCTCATTGCCGACCATCGGGCCACCCAGCGGACCCAGGCCGTAACCGCCGCGCCGATGCTGCACCAGACGCAGCGCGACGGCCGCTTCCAGCAGCCGTTCGGCGGCCGTTTCGGTCATGTTCAGCCTTGCTGCCAAAGCGGGCAAAGCCTGTGGGCCCTCGGCCAGGATGCGGAACAGGTCGAGTTCCACACAGGCCTTCAGCACTTGCGAATAGACGAAGCCCGCCGCCAGATCGAACAGTTCCCCCGCCCGGCGACGCGCCACGAAGCGCGTGGGCCAGAAGCCGCCGGCCCAGCGCCGGAAGCCCGGGCTGGCCGAAAGCCGGTCCCGCCAGCGCAGGACGAATTCGGGTGCGGTGGCGGCAGCGCTGCTCATCAAGCCACCTGAAATTCCTGGGCCGCCAGCTGCGCCGGCACCAAGCGCTTGGCCTGGCCGCGGATGATCGCTTCCAACTCGTCACGGCCCTGGCAGTCGGGGATGGCGGCGATCGCCTCCTCCGTCAGGCTCTTCAACCGCGCGACGGCGCCTTCAACGCCCAGTGCACGAACCGCGTTGGGGCGACCATTGGTGATGTCCTGTTGGCAAGGCTTGCCGATTTCCGCGGCATCACCCAGCGCATCGGCCAAGTCGTCCGCCACCTGGTAAGCTTCGCCCAATTTCGCGCCAAGCCCGCGCCAGCGGCCGGGCTCGGCGCCGACGGCCGCGGCCCCCGCGGCGGTCGCGCCGGCGAACAGCGCGCCGGTCTTGGCCCGGTGATAATGCGCCACATCCACGGCCGGCTCGCATTCCCAGGCCTGCCCAGCCACGATGCCGTGAATACTGCCCACCGCCTGCGCCACGATGGACATCACGGCCGCGCCCTTCTGCCCCTGGCCAGGGCGGGCGGCAGCACGGGCGATGATGTCGAAGGCCAGAACAATCAGCCCATCGCCAGCCAACAACGCCAGCGGCTCGCCGAACAGCTTGTGCACGGAAGCCCGGCCGCGCCTGGTATCGGCATTGTCGAAACAGGGCATGTCATCGTGAACCAGTGACGCGCAATGCAGCAATTCGATCGCCGCCCCGGCGGCCAGGGCCAAGTCCGATTCAGGCTTGCCGCAGGCGAAGGCGGTGGCGAGCGTCAGCCGCGGCCGCACCCGCGCGCCGCCGGGAAAGACAGCATGATGCATCGCACGGTTGAGCATCGGCGGCGTGGCCGCGGCCTCGGGCGTGTCCAGTGCATTGGACAGGGCGAGTTCGATGCGTTGTCCGGCGTTCATGCTGCGCCTCCGTTCGGGAACCGCAACGTTACACAGGGCGCTATCGCGTGTCACTCAAAACTGACACCGAACGAAATGAAAAATCTGACAGTCGGCCTGGGGCTATACGCCGAGCCACCCCCGCACCCGCTCGCCGTCCGCCTCCAGCGCCGCCGTATCCCCGGCCCAGACCGTCCGCCCCTTCTCCAGCACATGATGCCGGTCTGCCAGCCGCTTCAACGCCGAGAGGTTCTTGTCGATCACCAGGATCGCCTGCCCCTCCGCCTTCAAGGCGCCCAGTGTCGCCCAGATCTCGTTGCGGATGACCGGCGCCAGGCCCTCAGTCGCCTCGTCCAGCACCAGCAGCCAGGGGTTGGTCATCAGCGCGCGGCCGATCGCCAGCATCTGCTGCTCTCCGCCCGAGAGCGTGCGCGCCAGCTGGTCCCGCCGTTCCGCCAGCCGCGGGAACAGCGCCTCGATCCGCGCCAGGGTCCAGGGGTTGCGCCGCGCGAAACGGTCGGCCGCCGTCGCCACCAGATTCTCCCGCACGGTCAGCGTGGGAAACACCTGCCGCCCCTCCGGCACCAAGCCGATGCCCAAGCGCGCGATGCGCTCGGGCGCAAGGCCAGCGACCGCCGCACCCCGAAACGCCACCTTGCCGCCGCACGCCGGATTCAGCCCCATGATGGCGCGCACCGTCGTGGTCTTGCCCATGCCATTGCGGCCGAGCAGCGTCGCCACCTGCCCTTCCTCCACGCGCAGGTTCACGTCGAACAGTACCCGCGAGGCGCCATAGCCGGCTGCCAGCCCCAGCACCTCAAGCATCCGGCGTCTCCTCGGCCAGATAGGCCTCCTGCACGGCGGGGTTGGCGCGGATCTCGGCGGGCGTGCCGGTGGCAATCGCACGTCCGTACACCAGCACGGTGATGCGATCGGCCAGCGCGAAGACCGCATCCATGTCGTGCTCCACCAGCAGCATAGGGATACGGCCCTTCAGCGCGCGCAGCGTCTCGGTCATGCGCAGGGATTCGCTGGCGCCCAGCCCCGCCATGGGCTCGTCCAGCAGCAGCAGCCGTGGCTCGGCGGCCAGCGCGATCGCCAGTTCCAGAACCTTGCGCTCGCCATGTGAGAGGTAGGCCACGCGCACCGCACGCCGCGCGCGGTCGAATTCCACCTGGTCCAGCAGCGCCGCGGCCCGGCCGGTCAGCGCGGGGTCGCGCGCGGCCGCACGCCAGAAGCGGAAGGAATGCCCGGCACGCGCCTGCACGGCCAGCGCCACATTCGCCGCCGCCGTGTCGTCATCCAGCAGCTGCACGATCTGGAAGCTGCGCACCAGGCCGCGCCGCACCCGCGCGGGCACCGACAGCCGCGTGATGTCCTGCCCCAGGAAGAGGATGCGTCCGGCATCGGGCGCGATCTCGCCCATGATCTGGTTGATCGCCGTGGTCTTGCCGGCGCCATTGGGCCCGATCAGCGCGTGCAACTCGCCATCCAGCACATCGAGCGACAGGTCATCGGTCGCAGCCAGCCCACCGAACCGCTTGCGCAAGCCTTCGATGCGCAGCAGCGGCATCATTCCGGCAGGCTGCGATCAGCCTCGCCCAGCGGCCTTTGCATGAGCACCACATCCACCCAACGGCCGAACTTCATGCCCGCCGCACGCAGCACGCCCACTTGGCGGAACCCCACAGAGAGATGCAGCCCGATGCTGCCCACATTCTCGGAATCGCCGATCACCGCGATCATCTGCCGGAAGCCGCGCCGCGCGGCGCTGTCCACCAGCGCCGCGGCCAGCGCCTTGCCCACGCCCTGCCCGCGCACATCATCGCGCACATAGACGCTGTTCTCGGCGGCGAAGCGATAGGCGCTGCGGTCGCGGTATTGCGCGTAATAGGCGAAGCCCTGCACCCGGCCATCGGCTTCCGCCACCAGCCAGGCACAGCGCGCGGCCTGCACGCGGGCCATGCGCGCGGCCATCTCGATCTCCGAGGGCGGTTCCTCCTCGAAGGTGCCGGTGCCGTGCAGCACGTGATGTGCATAGATGGCGGTGATCGCCGGCAGGTCGTCGGCGGTGGCGTCGCGCGGCTTCATTGCCCCAGTTCCTCGGCCACCATGCGCGCCAAGCGCAGCAGCATGCGGTCACGCCCCGGCCCGCAGACCAGCGAGAGGCCGACCGGCGCGCCATCCACAGTCGCTGCCGGAATGCTTACCTCCGGCAGGCCGCCCAGTCCGGCGATGGCGGTGACACCCATGCTCGCCTCGCGCACCGCATTCTGTTCGGCCTGGGTGGCGCTCAGCAGGGGCGCAGCCATGGGCGAGGTCGGGTAGACGACCACCGCGCCGCCCATCAGCAGGCTGCGCATGCGGTGCTGGAAGTGCTTGCGGAAGGCGCGGCCAGCGGCGGCCTTGGCGAGGGGCATGTCGCGCGCGCCATCGAAGCGCGCGCCCACGCCGGGCCCGAATTCCGGCCGCGTGCGGCTGATCCAGCCGCCCAGCGTGCCCAGGCCTCCTGCGCCTGCATGCAGCGGAAATGCTCATACAGCGTGTCCAGCCCTTCGGCGGCGAGCTTGGTGGGCAGGGCCGTGCCCATCACGCGCTCCACCGCCTCCAGCGCCGGCAGCAGGGCGAGGGCCACGCGCGGGTCGGCATTGACCCAGACCTCCTCGGCCTTCAGCAGCGGGCCGGCGGGCAGGCAGTTCGGCCCGCCCGGTTCCAGAGGCAGGATTTCCAGGCCCACGCGCAACAGCGTCTCGGCATCTTTCGCGAGCCAGCCCGGCGTGTCGAAGGAAGGCCCGAGCGGGCAGCAACCGGCCAGCGTGATCGCGCCCCAAGTCGGGCGCATACCATAGACGCCGCAATAGCTGGCCGGGATGCGCACCGAACCGCCGGTGTCAGAGCCCATGGCAAAATCCACAAACCCCGCCGCCACCGCGGCCGCGCTGCCGCAGGAGGAACCGCCGGGGAAACGGCCCGGCGCCTTGGGGTTGATGGGCGTGCCGTGCCAGACATTCTCGCCGGTCAGACCATAGGCAAGCTCGACGGTCTTGGTCTTGCCGACCAGCGTCGCGCCGGCCTCCAGCAGAGCCAACACGACGGGCGCCGTGGCGGCGGCCGGGCCATGGGTGCGGCCCCATTCCGGGTGGCCATAGGTGGTGATGGCGCCCTGCACATCGTACAGGTCCTTCACCGCGAAATTCAGGCCGGCCAGCGGGCCGTGCGCCGCGCCCGCGACATGCAGCCGAGGCCCGGGAATGAAGGGGCCTGTTGTGTCGTCCGTCATGCGCCTCGCCTGCCGTGGAATGTCGCGGCACATTCTAGGGCAGGCGAGGGGGCTGGCAATGACCGCTCAGCGCGCGCGCAGGAATTCCGGCACGCGCAGCAGGATCAGTTCATTGTCATCGGCACGCGAGAGGTGGCGGCCGGCGCTGAAGGGCAGGTTGTTGTCATTGCCCACGATGATGTGGTCGGCATCGACCATCGCCACATTCTCGATGGTGAAGAAGGGGAAGGTGAACACCGTGTCCGGCGCGCCGGGGGCACGGTCGCCGCGCTGGCGGGCCACACGGTCCGGGTCCTGGATGGCCATCAGGTCGATATGGCCAATCTTGCGCACGAAGCCTTCCGCATCGACCGCTCCGAAATCAACCAGATAGACGCGCTTGAGCCGTGCGGGCTGTGCGAAGCACGGCGCTTCCGGCGAGCCTTCGCTGCCTTGCGCGCAGGCGCGGGCGGCATCGCCCTCGCCATTGTCGCGCTCGATGATCAGCGCGCGGCGTTCGTCGATGAAGTTGAAATCGCCGATCGCGGTGGCACCGGGTTCCAGGCGGTAGCGCAGGTTGCGGCCGGTCCAGGCCATGCGCGCCACATCGAATTCCAGCAGGCGCAGGAATGGCCCTTCGGCGTTGGCGGTACCGGGCGCGAACAGCGTCTGTTCCATCAGTGCCCAAATGGTGCGGCCATCCGGCGTCAGCGCCATACCCTCATAGCCGCCGGAGCGGCGGACGCGGAAACCAACACCGGCCGTGGGGTTGGGCGGCACCTGCAGCGCGTGGTGGTCGGGCGTGCGCAGCACCTCGCCATCCAGCGTGGTTTCGATCACCGCGCGCAGACGGCCCTCGGCATCGAAATGCAGCAGATAGGGACCGAATTCATCGCCGAGCATCATGGTCCCGTCGGGCAGCAGCTGGATGCTCTCGATGTCGAAATCAGCGCCGGTCAAATGGCGCGTCGCGGTGGCTTCATTGGTGATGGGAAAGCGCGTGACGCGGTTGGGGTCCGACAGGAAAATCGTGCGTTCCACGGTGACCGCGCCGCTCTGCCAATTGGGCCGCACGCGATGCACCATCAGCAGCGCATCGGGGCTGTTGCGGCGATTGCCGAAGCCATTGTCACCCGTCACCCAGTAGCTGCCATCGCCCGCGGGGCGGATGCCGGAAAAGCCCTGCACCGGCTGGCCCTGGAAGGGCAGCGCCAGGCCGGTGGAACGGCGACCATAGCCCGGCAGGGACATCGACGGCTCGCTGCCCACGCGCTCATTGCGCAGATTGCCCGCGCCGGTGAAGCGGCCGGAGATGGCGAAATATTCCGGCGCGCCGGCGGGCGGCGGCACCATGGTGTTGGCGGGCAGTACCGCCTGGCCCATCAGTCGCGCTTCGAAGCGCTGGTCGGCGATGGCGGGCGCGCTCAGCGCGATGACAGCGATGGTGGACAGCAGCAGGCGGCGCATCATGGTTCTCTCCCGAAACGGAGGCCGCGATGTAGCGGCGACGCATGACAGGCCGATGGCGTTCGTGTGACGGTTCAACACCCCTGGAAGGCGCGGAACCAGCGCACGAATTCGGGCACGCCGAAGCTCACGGGCGTCTGCGGTACGAAGCCGGTCAGCGCGCGCAGCAGCGACGGGTCGGCCCAGGTGACGGGCACCTCGCCGGGCTGCATGGGCAGCAGGTTGGTGCGCGCGCGCAGGTTGAGCGCGGCCTCGATCTCGGCCACGAAATCCAGCAGCCGCACCGGCGCTCCGCCGCCGATATTCACCACGCGATACGGGGCGACGGGCGATGCGCCCTGCCCGCCCGCGACCGGTGGCAGCGCGGCCAGCCGCAGGATGGCTTCGACCATGTCATCGATGAATGTGAAGTCGCGTCGCATGTCGCCATGATTGTAGAGGTCGATGGCAACGCCCTTCAGCATGGCGTCGGTGAACTTGAACAGCGCCATGTCCGGCCGGCCCCAAGGCCCATAGACGGTGAAGAAGCGAAACGCCGTGATCGGCAGGCCATGGATATGCGCGTGGCTGTGGCCCATGATTTCCATCGCGCGCTTGCTAGCGGAATAGATGTTCAGCGCGGTGTCGGCGGGATCGGTTTCCTGGAAGGGCAGCGCGGTGGTGGCGCCATAGACGGAGCTGGTGGAGGCCAGCAGCAGATGTTCGGGCGGTGCTGCGCGACAGGCCTCCAGCAGGTTGAAGCTGCCCTGAATGTTGGATGTCACGTAATCCTGCGGCGCCTTCAGCGCGTGCCGCACCCCGGCCTGGGCTGCCAGATGCAGCACCACGCGCGGGCGGGTGCGGGCGAGCAGCGCGGCCACGGCAGGGCCATCGGCCAGGTCCAGGATATTGGTCTCGAAGCGGTTGGATTCGCCCAGGATGCGATGCCGCGCTTCTTTCAGCGCGACGTCGTAATAGGCGTTCATGTTGTCCAGGCCCACCACATGCTCGCCCTGCGCCAGCAGGCGCCGCGCGCAATGGAAGCCGATGAAGCCGGCGCTGCCGGTGACCAGGATCGTCAAAGCCGCCGTGCCCCTTTTCGCATCGCCCACGGCGGTTCAAGCTGCCGCCAATGCACCGCATGACAAGTTCCGCCTGATGCTGCAAGCGCAAGACCTGGCCTGTTGGCGGGGCGAGAGGCTGGTTTTCGCGGGGCTTGGCTTCACGCTGGCCCCCGGGGCCGCGCTGCAATTGCTCGGGCCGAATGGCGCGGGCAAGTCCTCGCTGTTGCGTGTGCTGGCCGGGCTGCTGCCGCCCTTCGATGGCAGCGTGACCTGGGATGGCGAGGATACGCGCAGCGACCCCGCTGCCCATGCCCGCCGCATGCGATACCTCGGCCACCAGGACGCGTTGAAGCCAGCACTCACGGCACGCGAGAATCTGACATTTCATGCCAGTCTGACCGGCGGCGAAGTGGAGGCGGCGCTCGCCGCAATGGACCTGGTGCCGCTGGCGGATCTGCCGGCGCGCCTGCTCTCGGCCGGGCAGAAGCGGCGGCTTGCGCTGTCCCGCCTGGCGCTGGCGCACGCGCCGCTGTGGCTGCTGGATGAGCCGACACTGGGGTTGGATGTGGCCTCGGTCGCGCGGTTCGGCACGCTGCTGGCAGCGCATCGCGCACAAGGCGGCGCGGTACTGGCGGCGACGCACCTGCCGCTGCCATTGCCCGATGCGGGCGAGTTGCGATTGGAGCCCGCGCCATGACCGCCTGGCTCGCCGTTCTCGCGCGCGAATTGCGTCTCGCACTCCGCCACCCGGCCGATGCGCTGGCCGCCGTGCTGTTCTTCCTGCTGGTGGCAGCGCTGTTCCCATTCGGCGTCGGGCCGGCGCCCGAGACCCTGGCGCGGCTCGCACCCGGTGCGCTGATCGCATCCGCGCTGTTGGCCGCGCTGCTGCCGCTGGACCGGCTATGGGGGGCCGAGGCCGATGATGGTTCGCTGGACCTGCTGCTGCTCTCGGGGCTGCATCCGGCGCTGCTGGCGCTCGCCAAGGCCTGCGGGCATTGGCTGACCACCGGCCTGCCGTTGCTGCTCGCCACCCCCATCGCGGCGGCCATGCTGAACCTGCCGACCGAGGCCTGGGGCACGGCGATGATCGCGCTCGGCCTCGGCTCCGCGCTGCTGTCACTGCTGGGCACGGCGGGGGCGGCCCTAACGCTGGGTGCCAGGCGCGGCGGCGTGTTGCTGCCGCTGCTGGTGCTGCCGCTGGCGATCCCCGCGGTGATCTTCGGCGCAGCGGCGATCGAGGCGGCGGCGGGTATCGTGAACCCGCGCCCGATGCTGCTGTTGCAGGGCGCGTTGCTGGCACTCGCCCTGCCGCTGGCGCCGCTGGCGGCAGGGGCAGCGCTGCGCGGGGAATAGAATTGCTACGAGGATGACTGACCGCCCCGGCCATGCCGCCTGCGCGGATCATGCGCTAAATCTGCAATGTCATTTGCCGCGCCGGCGGCGGTTGCGGGTCATCCTGCCGGAAGCTGCGTGCGCGGCTGCCATGCCGCTGATACACCGCCCGGGCCAGCGGCTCGAATTGCGGGTCGCGGCGGATTGCGGTCAGCCGCGCCTTGGCCTCGCGCGCGGCGGCGGCGGGGTCGATCACCGGCGCAGGCCCGCCGGCCTTCCAGGGCGTGTGGCGCAAGGCGGGGGGCAGCGCGGCCAGTTCAGGCAGCCAACGGGCGATGAAGCGGCCCTCCGGGTCCTGGTCCAGGCCCTGCTTCACCGGGTTGTAGATGCGCGGGATGTTGATGCCCGTCGCACCCGACTGCATCTGCACTTGCGGCCAATGGATGCCGGGTTCGTAATCGGTGAAGTACCGTGCCAGCACCTGGCCCGCCGCCTGCCAATCCAGGCCGAGATGATAGCTCGCCACCGCCATCACCATCGCGCGCATGCGGAAATTCAGCCAGCCGGTGGCACGCAGGCTCAGCATGCAGGCATCGAGGAAAGGCAGTCCGGTGCGGCCCTCGTCCCAGGCCGCGAGCAGCGGATCATCGGGCGCGGTGGGGCGTCGCGCGGTCTCCATCAGCGGGTGCATGGCACGGCATTCCAGCGCGGGTTCGCTCTCCAGCTTCTGGATGAAGTGGCAATGCCAGTGCAGCCGGCTGATCAAGCTGGCAGTGGCGGTGGCGGGGATCGCGCCGCCCTGCCCCGCACGCGCCAGCGCCTCGCGCATTGACAGCGTGCCCAGCGCCAGATGCGGCGAGAGCCGCGAACAGACGCGCCCCGCCGTCAGCGGCGATGACATGCCGCGCCGGTAATCGGCGCCGCGCCCGGCCAGGAAGCCGTCCAGCAAGCCCAGCGCGGCGGCGCGGCCGGCGGGCTGCGGGCGGATCACGCCGTCCTCGGCCCATGGGAAAGGCGAATCGGGCAGCAGGCCGAGCGGTTCCTCGGCGAAGCACAGCGCCGGCACGGGGATAGGCACGGCCTGCATCAGCCGCGCTTGAAAGCCGCTCCAACGGTCGCGGTCGCGCATGCCGCGCCAGACGCCATGCTGCGGGAACTGGTGCCAGGCCACGCCCTGCGCCCGCGCCCAGGCGGCCACGCGCCGGTCGCGCGCATAGGTCCAGAGATTGCCCGTTTCCTCATGGCTGTAGAGCGTGACCTGGCCGTGGCGCGCGCGCAGCGCCTCCAGCACCGCCACCGCATCGCCCCTGCGCACCACCAAGGGCAGCCGCGTGGCCAGATCCGCCACCGCGCCGCGCGTGAAGGCCCATTGCCGCCAGGAGGCATCGGCGCCGCGCCAGTAGTCCGGCTCCACCACATAGAGCGGCAGCACCGGCCCATGGGCTGCCGCATGCAGCGCGGCATGGTCCTCCAGCCGCAAATCCCGCTTGAACCAGACAATCCCGATCACCCTGCCGATGTTGGCGAAGTGGCTTGTCGCGCAAGGGTGCGTTGGTCCAGGCTGTGCGCGAAGGAGAACGCCCATGCGCCCCAACCACCTGCACGAAGCGGATATCGCCCATCTGGTCCATCAGCAGACCGACATGGTCGCCTTCAGCCAGCAGGGCGGGCGCATCATGGTCGAGGGCAATGGCGTGCGCATCCGCGACAGCGAGGGACGCGAATACATCGAGGCGATGGCCGGGCTGTGGTGCGCATCCCTGGGCTTTTCGGAAAAGCGCCTGGCGGAAGTGGCCTATAAGCAGATGCTGAAGCTGCCCTATTACCACACCTTCTTCGGCAAGGGGCATGAGCCCAGCGTGCTGCTGGCCGAGAAGCTGGCCGCGATGGCACCCAACGGCCTGAAGCATGTGATGTTCCAGTGCTCCGGCTCGGAAGCCAATGACGCCGCGATCAAGGTGATCTGGTACCACAACAATGTGCGCGGCCGGCCGAACAAGAAGAAGATCATCGGGCGCATTCGCGGCTATCACGGCAACACCGTGGCCACCGCCTCGCTCTCGGGCCAGCCGCATATGCATGCGGATTTCGACCTGCCGCTGGGCGGGCGCTTCATGCATATCTCGAACCCCAATGTGTACCGTTTCGCCGAGCCGGGCGAGAGCGAGCGCGCCTTCTCCGCCCGCATGGCGGCGGAGCTGGAGGAGCTGATCGCACGCGAAGGTGCTGACACCATCGCCGCCTTCTTCGCCGAGCCGGTGCAGGGCGGCGGCGGCGCGCTGACCCCGCCGGAGGGGTATTTCGAGGCCATCCAGTCGGTGCTGAAGCGCCACGACATCCTGTTCGTCGCGGACGAAGTGATCTGCGGCTTCGGCCGCACCGGCAATATGTGGGGCAGCGACACCTATGCGTTGAAGCCCGACATCGTGACCTGCGCCAAGCAGCTGACCGCCAGCTACCAGCCCTTATCGGCGACCATCATCTCCGACGAGCTGCATGAATCCCTGGTCGAAGGCAGCAAGCGCAACGGCACCTTCGGGCATGGCTTCACCTATGGCGGGCACCCGGTGGCTTGTGCCGTCGCTTTGGAGACGCTGGCGATCTACGAGGAGCGCGACATGGTGAACCATGTCCGCTCGGTGGCGCCCGCCTTCCTGAGCGGGCTCGCCGCCTTCCGCGACCACCCGATGGTGGGCGATGTGCGCGGCGTGGGGCTGATCGCGGGCGTGGAGCTGATGGCCGACAAGACCACGCGCACCCCCTTCGACCCCAAGGCCAAGGCTGGCATCGCAGTGATGAACGCAGCCGAAGAACATGGGCTGATCATCCGCGCGATCGGCGACCGCATCGCCTTCACGCCGCCGCTGATCATGACCGCGACGGATATTGCCGAGATGTGCGAGCGGTTCGGACGTGCGCTGGACCAGGCCTGGGGCAGCCTGCGCGGGGTGGCGATGGCCGCCGAGTAGTCACAGGACCGCGCTTTCCCCAGGGCGGGCAAGTGCCCTACAGCGGTGCCATGGAAGACACCGGCACCATCCCCGCGCCTGACGGCACCCCCCTCGCCTACCGGCGCATCGCCGGGCGCGGTCCTGGCGTGCTGTTCCTGGGCGGCTTCAATTCCGACATGACGGGCACCAAGGCTGCCGCCCTGGCGGAATGGGCGCAGCGCACGGGCCGCGGCTTCTGCCGCTTCGACTATGCCGGCCACGGCGCCTCGGGCGGCGAATTCGCCGAGGGCACGATCGGGCGCTGGGCCGCGGATGCGACCATGGTGCTGGATGCGCTGACCGAAGGCCCGCAGATCCTGGTGGGTTCCTCCATGGGCGGCTGGATCGCGGCGCTGCTGGCGCGCGCGGGGCCGGTCCGTATGGCCGGGCTGGTGGGCAGCGCCGCCGCGCCCGACTTCACCGAGGATTTGATGTGGGAGAATTTCCCGGCCGATGTGCGCGCGGCCATCGCACGCGACGGCGTCTGGCACCGCCCCAGCGAATACGGGGAGGACTACCCCATCACCCGCGCGCTGATCGAGGATGGCAAGCGCAACCTGGTGCTGCGCGAGAAGCTGCCCTTCGCCTTCCCGATGCGCATCCTGCACGGCATGCGTGACATGGATGTGCCCTGGCGGCACGGGCTGCGCTTCGTGGAGGCGATCGAAGGCGATGACGTGCGGCTGACGCTGGTCAAGGACGGCGACCACCGCCTGTCCCGCCCGCAGGACATCGCGCTGTTGCTGCGCGAGATCGAGGAAATGGGGTAACCACCGCCGCTCGGGCGACCGGCGGCGGGTCGGCATTGGGGGCTGACCGGGTCAGCCCCCAAACAGGCTCAGGCTTCGACGCGGATATCGGCTTCGCGCACGGTGGTCGCCCAACGCTCGCGCTCGGCACGGGCGAAGGCGGCCAGGGCTTCCGGCGTGGAAGGCTCGGGCACGCCGGACTGCTGGCGGAAGATCTCCAGCGTCTGCGGGTGACGGGCCGCCTCGTGCATCGCCTGGTTCAGGCGGGCCAGGATCGGCGCCGGGGTGCGCGAGGGCGCGTACAGCGCCAGCCACAGGCCGGTGGCCAATGGGATACCCAGTTCGGTCAGCGTCGGCACATTCGGCGTCAAGTCGACGCGCTGCGGGTGTGCCAGCGCGATGATACGCGCGCGGTTATCGCGCGCGAGGCTTTCGGCGCCACCGACGGGCAGCATCATGCTGTCCACCTGGCCGGCGGCCACCGCCTGCATGCCGGGCGCCTGCGCGGCGAAGGGCACGTGCAGCTTTTCGAAGCGCTGGCTGCGGGCCACGAATTCGAAGGCCAGGTGCGAGGAGGAACCCACACCCCACGAAGCATGCGTCAGCGCGCCGGCCTGACGGCGGGCAGCGGCCAAGAAGCTCGGGAAGTCGGTGATCTCGCGGCGATGCGCGCCGATCATCAGCGCGAAGGGCACCGTAGTGACCATGGAGATCGGCGCGAAATCCGTCTCGTCGTTATAAGGCAAGCTGCGGAAGGTGCTGCGGTTGATGGCGAAGGTGTCGGTGATGCCCATGGTGATGGTGGTGCCATCGGCCGGCGCGCGCGCGGCGGCCAGGGTGCCGACGGTGCCATTGGCGCCGGGGCGGTTCTCGACAACGACCGGCTGCCCAAGGGCCGCCTGCAGGCCGATCGCGGTGGCGCGGCTGATGATGTCGGTGATGCCACCGGCGCTGTAGGGCACGATGATGCGGATCGCGCGATCCGGCAGGGTCGTCAGAGCGGGCTGTGCCAGCGCGGCGGGCGCGATGGCGATCGCGGGGGCGGCGGACAGCAATCCGCGACGGAGCATGACGGTCATGAACGATTCCTTTGGATGGACGGTTTCTTAACTTTTCGTCATCTAAAGACTGGAATGTTCATGCACAAGACAAATCTGTCCTTAGGTGAAAGATTCTTTAACCCCAAAAACAGCAAACGCCGCGACCACCAAAAGGTGGACGCGGCGCCCGTAAGTGTCAGATTTTGGCTGCGTTTAGGCGGATTGCTTCATGATCTCATCCGCCACATTGCGCGGCACCGGATCATAGTGGTGGAACTGCATCGAGAAGGACGCACGCCCCTTGGTCATACCGCGCAGGTTAGAGATGTAACCGAACATCTCCTTCAGCGGCACATGCGCGCGCACGATGACCGAGGTGCCGGCCATGTCCTGGCTCTGGATCATGCCGCGGCGACGGTTCAGGTCGCCCACCACATCGCCCACATGGTCGCCAGGCGTGGTCACTTCCACGTCCATGATCGGCTCCAGGATCACCGGGCCGGCCTTCTTCATGCCTTCGCGGAAGCAGGCTTTGGCGGCGATTTCGAACGCGAGCGCGCTCGAGTCCACGTCATGGTACTTGCCGTCGGTCAGGGTGTACTTGAAGTCCACCGTGGGGAAGCCGGCCAGCACGCCGGTATCGGCCTGCACCTTGATGCCCTTGTCCACCGCCGGGATGTATTCGCGCGGCACGGAGCCACCGACCACGGCGTTGACGAACTCGATGCCGGCGTTGCGCTCCTTCGGCTCGAAAGTGATCTTCACCTCGGCATACTGGCCCGAACCGCCCGACTGCTTCTTGTGCGTGTAAACTTCCGTATGCGGCTTGCTGATGGTCTCGCGATAGGCCACCTGCGGCGCGCCCACGCTGCATTCCACGCCGTATTCGCGGCGCAGGCGGTCCACGATGATTTCCAGGTGCAGTTCGCCCATGCCCGACAGGATGGTTTGGCCGGTTTCCTGGTCGGTCTTCAGGCGAAGGCTGGGGTCTTCACCGGCAAGTTTCTGCAGCCCGATGGTCATCTTCTCGACCGCTTCCTTGGTCTTCGGCTCGACCGAGAGGTCGATCACCGGCACCGGGAAGGCCATACGCTCCAGCACGACGGGGTCGTCGTTGGAGGCCAGCGTGTCACCCGTGCCGGTGTCCTTCAGGCCCACGAAGGCGGCGATGTCGCCGGCGAAGACTTCCTTGATTTCCTCGCGCTTGTCGGCGTGCATCTGGAACATGCGGCCGATGCGTTCCTTGTGGTCCTTCGTGGTGTTCATCACCATGTCGCCCTGGCGAAGAACGCCACGATAGACGCGCACGAAGGTCAGGTTGCCGTACTTGTCGTTGATGATCTTGAACGCCAGGCCCGCGAAGGGCTCGGTCTCATTGGCGGGGATGATGCGCCGCTCGACGGTGTCGTCCTGGCCTTCTTCGGGGGCCACGCGAATGCCCTCGCGGTCAATCGGGCTCGGCAGGTATTCGATCACGCCGTCGAGCAGGGGCTGCACGCCCTTGTTCTTGAAGGCGGTGCCGCACATCACCGGGCGGAACTCGCCGCTGATCGTGCCCTTCTTGATGGCGCGCTTCAGCAGTTCCACCGGCACGTCGCCGTCTTCCAGGTACTTCTCCATCGCCTCGTCATCGGCCGAGACGACCATGTCGAGCATCTTCTCGCGCCATTCGGCGGCCTGGTCGGCCATATCCTCGGGGATCGGGGCCTCGTGGTACTTGGCGCCCAGCTCGTCGCCTTCCCAGATCAGCGCCTTCATCTCGACCAGGTCGATGATGCCCTTCATCGTGTCTTCGATGCCGATGGGCAGTTGCAGCGCGACCCACTTGATGCCGAGCTTCTCGGTCAGCGTATCGGCGGCCTTGTAGAAATCGGCGCCGGTGCGGTCGAGCTTGTTGATGAAGATCAGGCGCGGGACATTATAGCGGTCCGCCAGGCGCCAGTTGGTCTCGGATTGCGGCTGTACGCCGGCCACGCCTTCGATGATGAAGATCGCGCCATCCAGCACGCGCAAGGACCGGTTCACTTCGATGTTAAAGTCGATATGGCCGGGCGTGTCGATGATGTTGATGCGGTGGTCCTTCCACTCGGCCGTCACGGCCGCGGAAGTGATCGTGATGCCGCGCTCACGCTCCTGCGCCATGTAGTCGGTCGTGGTGTTGCCGTCATGGACTTCGCCGATCTTGTGGCTCTTGCCCGTGTAATACAGGATGCGCTCCGTCGTGGTGGTCTTGCCCGCGTCGATATGCGCGGTGATGCCGATGTTGCGGATACGCTCGAGCGGGATGCGGGTGGCCACGATGGGTCTCCATGACGAAAACGGGCCAGCGCCGTTGAGCGAGGCGGCCCGTTGGGGATGCGGAATTCCGATAGACGGGCCGGCATTTGCACCGACCCAGGCGGTTTGTCCAGACGCAGAACTCAGTCAATCATGCAGCGCGTGCAACCCAGCCGCCTTGCCGGAGACCGCGCATGCCCGCCCTGCCCCGCCGCACGCTGCTCGCCGCCCCCTTCCTGGCCGCCTGCGTGCCCGAGGAACCACCCGCCACCACCACCCCAGCGCGCGAATCCGGCCCCATGGGCATGGTCTTCTTCTCGGTCGAGTTCCTGCCCGGGCTGCGCGCCGGCCTGCCCAGCCGCAGCCAGGTGATGCTGGTCGAAGGCGCGGCGAATGACGGCCCGATCGCGCGCACCCTGCCCGGGCCTGGCGTGCTCTCGGGCACGGATTGGCGGGATGATGGCGCGGTGGGGCTCGCCTATGCGCTGATGCTGCCCGCCCGCCCGCTGGGCCTGGGGCGCATCATGGCCGAGCCCAACACCGCCACCATCATGCAGCGCACCACCTTCATCCTGCCGCCACTGCCCTTCACGCCACGGCCGGGTGTGGCGCTGTATCTCGGCGCCATCGCGCTGCTGCCGCACACCTGGCAACCCTCGCGCGAGCGGGACATCCAGCCCCCGAGCCACCGCGCCCTGCGCGACCGCATGGCGCGCGACCTGGCGGTGCTGCGGCCGCGCATGCCGGAATTGGCGGGGCTGCCGGTGGAACGCGCGCCGCGCGCCATGGGCTGGCCAAACGAACTCCCCCCGCGCAGCGCCTGGCCGGCCGGCGGCGCCGCGCCTGTGCAGCACGATGGCTTCACCACCCCGCAGGGCTATGGCGCGCCACGGGCACCCATGTCGCCCGCCGACATGCCGCCACAGCGCATCAACCGGCCCTTCGATGCGCCCATTCCCACGCCAGGATTCGGCCCGGGACTGACACCCAGCCGACTGGGCCGCGGCGCCGCGCAATAGCCATCAGGTGAAGACGATATCCCCAGCCGTCAGCGCCGGATTGCCGATCAGAAAGGCCACCACATGCGGCCCGCTCGGCCCGGTGCCATCAGGGTCGAACCACAGCGCCTGGCTGTTGTTGTCGCGGTAGAAGGTGGCGGTCTGCGCATTGGGCCGCACGCCGGCGCCAGAGAGGAAGCCGGTGCCGTCGGTCAGGCCGAAGCCCGCCGGTGCGCTGAAGGCGCCGGCCTGGACGTAAAGCCGGTCGCCCTCACCGCTGTTGAAATCCATGATCATGTCGGTGCCGCCATTCGGGCGGTCGAAGAAGAAGATATCCGCGCCCGAGCCGCCATACAGCGTGTCCTGGCCCAGCCCGCCATTCAGCACGTCATTGTCGGTCTCGCCCCAGAGCGTGTCATTGCCGTCCTGGCCGTAGAGGCCGTCATGGCCATGGCCGCCGGCGAGCACGTCATTGCCGGTCTCGCCGAAGATGGCGTCCTGGCCGTCCTGGCCGTAGAGCATGTCATTGCCGGCGCCGCCCACCAGCAGGTCTGTGCCGGCCTCGCCGAAGATGGTGTCGTTGCCGTCCTGGCCATAGCCGCGGTCATCGCCGAAGCCCAGGATGATCAGGTCGGCGCCGGTCTCGCCGAAGCCCACATCATTGTCGTCCTCGCCATAGAGCGTGTCGTTGCCAGCACCGCCTACCACCACGTCATGGCCGGCATTGCCGTTGACCTCGTCGTTGCCGTCCTCGCCATAGAGCTGGTCATCCCAGACGCCGCCGCCCAGCGTGTCATTGCCGGTGCCGCCGAAGACGGTGTCGTTGCCGGCATCGCCGCGGATCGCATCCGCCACCGTCGTGCCCACCAGCCGGTCACGGTCTAGCGTGCCGGCGAAGGCCTTGTTCAGCACGCCCACGCCCCAGGCCAGGGCATCCACTCGGTAATAGGTGCCGAGCGAGTTGGTCACGCCGTCGGTGATCTCGGCATCCACAAAGGCGGGCGTGGTCGCGTAGAGGATCTGCTCCAGAGCATCTAGGGACAACAGCTTGCCGGTGGCGCGGATGTGCACATGCTGCATCAGCGCGACCATCCCGGAGATCTGCGGCGCGGCCATGGAGGTGCCGCCGGCCGATTGCGTGCCGCCATCCCACCACGCCGCCTGAATGTTCACGCCCGGCGCGAAGACCGTGCTCAGCGCTTCACTGCGCTGGGAGAAATCGGCGATGTTGCCCTGCGGCGTCAGCGCGCCGACCGACCAGGCCCAGAAGTCATTGGAGGGGCTTGCCACGCCCTGCACCTGGTTCTGCCGGTAGCTATTGCCCGAGGCCACGACCACCGCCGCATTGCTGTTGAACAGCGCGCGCATCGAATCACTCGCATAGGTGGCGCTGGCGGTGTTGGTGAATGTGGTTGAGCCGAGCGAGAGATTCACCGCGACGATATTGTAGAAATCCCGGTTGGCGGCGGCCCAGTCCAGCGCCTCGACAATATCGGTGCTGCTGGCACCCGCGGTGCTGGAATCCGGAAACACCTTCAGCACCGCAAGCCGTGCCCCCGGCGCCACCCCCAGCAATTGCGGGTTGGAGGAGGCGGCGATGCTGGCCACATGCGTGCCATGCCCGACGAAATCCGTCGCATTGGCGTCGTTCCGGCCAGAGAAGTCGTACTGGAATGCCACGCGGTCCGCCACGCCGTTGCGGTTGATGTCGGCGCCGAAGAAGGCATGGTCCAGGTCGATGCCGGTATCGACGATGGCAATGGTTGTGCCGCTGCCATCAATGCCGGCGAAGCGCGGATCGGCGCGGAACATGTCGAGGCGCATCAGCGCCGCGTTCTGGGCATAGGCGGCCGAGAGGCCGGTGTTGAGCGAGCCTGACATGTGCGGTCCCTGAACCCTGCGGGAGAATAGGGCTGGATACCGGGTTCATGTCAAAATCCCGTTGCGCGCAGCGGGCTTGTTGCGGGTGTGGGATCCTTCATCCGAGTGATGGACCACGGGGGGGGGGTGTGTAAGCTGCATCGGCTAACGTGGGGACAATGGCATGTCGGCTTTTCCGGCGGTGGTGAATCTGGGCGTGCTGGCTGGGGTGCAGGGCAGCGTGGTGCTGGGCCGCGTGGCACAGGACCGGATCGGGTCTTCCTCGGCCTTCCTCGGCGACGTGAATGGCGACGGCCTAGCCGATTGGGGGGTCGCGGGGCGGCATGAATGGGGCACAGCCCCGACCATCTCCAGCGCCTATCTGCTGCTGAGCGGCGAGGGGCTGGAGGCCACGCGCGACCTGGCCACGCAACCGGCCTTCCGCATCGGCGAGTTGCCGAGCATTTACCAAGCGCTCGCCATCGCCATTGCCGGCGCGGGCGACATCAACGGCGACGGCTTCGCCGATGTCGTCATCGGCTCGCCCTCGGCCAGCACGCCTGGTCGCCTCGGTGGCGGTGCGCTGGTCTATCTCGGCGGCCCGGCCGGCCCCAGCCTCGGCTTTCAGATTCACGGTGCCTTCGGGGGCGACCAGGCCGGCACCAGCGTCACGGGCCTGGGCGATGTGAATGGCGATGGTCTGGCCGATTTCGCGGTCGCCGCGCAGGGCTTCTTCTCGACATGGCCCGCGGGCCAGGCTGCCAGCACCCATGTCATCCTGGGCAGCGCCGATCCGCGCACTGATCTGGACCTGTTGAACGCGGGCAATGCCGTATGGCGCATCGACAGCCCCGCGGACTATTTGCCGCGTTCGATCGTGGCCGCGGCAGGTGACGTGAACGGCGACGGCTTCGCCGATATCGCACTCGGGCACCTCGCCGCCGATGCCAATGCCCGCACGGACAGCGGCTCGGTCACGGTGGTCTTCGGCCGCGCGGGCACGGGCGGCGTGCTGGCGGCGGGCAGCGCGGGCGCGGGCAGCTTCCGCATCGACGGCGCCACCGCCGGCGCCAGGACCGGCAGCGCCATCGCCGGCATCGGCGACATCAACGGCGATGGGTTGGGCGACCTGCTGATAGGCGCGCCCCAGGACAGCACGAATGGACGCAGCAGCAACGGCGCAGCCTATGTGGTCTTCGGCGGCCAGGCGGATGGCGCGTTGCTGGACCTGGCCGATCTGGGCAGCGCCGGCTTCCGCATCAGCGGCGCGGGCAACTCTGCGGGCACCGGCACCTCGGTCGCGGCCGCCGGTGACGTCAATGGCGATGGCAGGCCCGACTTCCTGATCGGCGCATACGGCTACGCCACGACATGGCTGGTGCTGGGCCGCGACGGCGCCTGGACCGACATCGATCTGGCCGCACCACCGGCCGGCGTGACGCGTTTCCAGGGTGTTCCCGGCACCCTCAGCGGCTATGCCGTGGCCGGCGGAGCCGATGCCGATGGTGATGGCTTCGCCGACATCCTGATCGGCGCGCCACTGGACGCCGCACCCGGCCGCGCGGAGGCCGGCCGAGCCTATCTGCTGCTGTCGAACAGCACCGGCGGCACGCTGCAGCGCGGTACCACGCTGGCCGACACGCTGCGCGGCGGCGCCGAGGCCGACACCCTCCTGGGCAACGGCCACAACGACAAGCTGTTCGGCCGCGCTGGCGACGACAGCCTGTCGGGCGGCACCGGCCACGACACGCTCGATGGCGGCTCGGGCAACGACACGATGGATGGCGGCATCGAGAACGACACCTATGTCCAGCACGACATCGGCGACGTCATCATCGACAGCGCCGGCGATGACACGCTCTGGCTGCTGGTCAACGCGACCATCGCCGCCGGCATCGAGACCACGCGCCTGGCCGGCGCCGCCGATAATGTCACCGGCACCGCGCAAGCCGACCAGATCGTCGCCAATGCCAGCCGCGCCAGCCGCGTCGACGGCGCCGATGGCCATGATCATCTCTGGGCCGGGCCGCTCTCCCACACGCTGATCGGCGGCGCGGGCGATGACACGCTGCGCGGCCAGGACGGAGCCGTGCGGCTCGAGGGTGGCACCGGCGATGACCACCTGGTGGTGGGTCATCTGGGCGCCGTGCTGGTGGAACTGGCAGGCCAAGGCATCGACACCGCCTGGGTCACGGTCAATGGCTACACCATCGCAGCCGGCGTGGAGATCACGCGGCTGGCCGGCAGCGCGACCAGCGTGACCGGCAGCGCGGAGGCCGAGCAGATCGTCGCCAACCCGGTCTTCGGCGGCAACCTGAACGGCGGGCTGGGTGATGACGTGCTCTGGGGCAGCGCCGGCGCCGATACGCTGAACGGCGAGTGGGGCAACGACACCATCCGCGGCCAGGGCGGGCGCGACGAGATGTGGGGCGGCCAGGGCCACGACCATTTCGTCATCCTGCAGGCCGATGTCACCGCGCATGAGGCCGAAGCCCAGGGCTGGGACACCGCCTGGGTGGCCGTCGATGGCTGGACCGCGCAGGCGCGTATCGAACAGATCATGCTCTCGGGCGGGGCGGGCGTGGTGCATGCCAATGACCAGGCCAACCTGATCGGCGGCAATGCCACGCGGGCGAATGCCATCATCGGCGCCGGCGGGGATGACACCATCTTCGGCAGCGGCTTTGCCGATACGCTGACGGGCGGCGCGGGCAATGACGTGCTGTACAGCCTGGGTGGCGCGGACCGCTTCGTCTATGCCGCGCCCGGCTGGGGCTATGACCAGATCGCGGGCTTCACGCCGGGTGCTGCGAAGCTCGACTTCAGTGGCAGCGGGATCACCTTCGGCCAACTCACGCTGAACAGCGCGGGCGCGAATACGCAGGTGGAATTCGGCGGCCACGCCATCCTGCTGCATGGCGTGGCGGCGCTGGGCGGGGGGGATTTCCTGTTTTGACGCGCCCCTTGCTTGCCACCCCGCAAACCATGCACAACAGCGTCGCGCGCCTGTAGCTCAATGGTCAGAGCGGACGGCTCATAACCGTTTGGTTGCAGGTTCGAGTCCTGCCGGGCGCATGTCACGGCCCCCCGCATGACCCTCGCCGACTGGATCGCGCTTGCCATCTTCCCGCTCTGCTGGGCCGGCTACGCCACGGTGACCGATCGCGTGCCGCGCATCCGCCGCCGCAGCGTGATCCCGGCCATGGACGAACACCGCCGCCGCTGGATGCTGGCGCTGCTGCTGCGCGAGAACCGCATCAGCGGCACCGCCATCATCGGCAATCTGATGTCCAGCACGGGCTTCCTGGCCAATACCGCCATCTGTGGAGCAGCACCCAAACAGAACCCCACCCAAAGCCGACCACGATTGATTGATGGAGACAGGGAAACATGGACACCTCCGATAACCCCTTGCTGCGCCTGATCTGACGGCCCATGCGGCTCCCAATGCCGCCGCAGGCGCCCTGACGGTCGGTGTTTTCACCCTCCATGCTGTGCTGAAATGTCCTCCACG
>JAPLOK010000160.1 GCA_026400775.1 Alphaproteobacteria bacterium
TGATCCTGGCCAATGATGCCAGGCGCGAATTGGCGCTGATCGCAGCCCGGCTGGCCGCTGCGCAACCCGCCTGCGTGGTCGCGATCACCGGCACCAACGGCAAGACCAGCACCGCCGATTTCCTGCGCCAGATCTGGGGCGGCGCGGCCGCCAGCCTGGGCACGCTGGGCCTGGTCGCGCCAGGCTTTCCGACGGGCGACAGCCTGACCACGCCCGACTCCGTCAGCCTCCACGCGACGCTGGCCGCACTGGCGCGCGGCGGCGTGTCGCAACTGGCCATGGAAGCCTCCTCGCATGGGTTGGACCAGCGGCGGCTGGATGGCGTGGCGCTGACAGCGGCGGGGTTCTCCAACCTGACGCGCGATCACCTGGACTACCACGGCAGCATGGCCGCCTATCGCGCCGCCAAGCTGCGCCTGTTCGACACGCTGCTGCCCGAGGGCGCGATCGCAGCCTTCAGCACCACGCTGGATGCCGAGACACGCGCGGCGTTGCAGGGCATCGCGGCGCGGCGCCGCCTGCGGCTGCTCGCGGCCGGGGAAGGCGAGGCCGATCTGCGCATCACAGCCGCGCGGCCATTGCCGGCAGGCCAGACGCTGGTGCTGGAACTGGCAGGCGCACGGCATGAATTGCTGCTGCCCCTGCCAGGCCGCTTCCAGGCGGACAACGCAGCACTGGCCGCCGTGCTGGCGCTGGGCTGCGGCATGCTGCCCGATGCGATCCTGGCCGCGCTGCGCGGCTTGCGCGGCGTGCGCGGGCGCATGGAGCTGGCCGCGAACCTGCGCGGCGCGGCCGCCTATGTCGATTACGCCCATACGCCCGATGCGCTGGAACGCGTGCTGACCGCGCTGCGCCCGCACACCCCCGGCCAGCTGCATTGCGTCTTTGGTGCGGGCGGCGACCGCGACCCCGGCAAACGCCCGCTGATGGGCGCGGTTGTGGCGCGGCTGGCCGATGCCGCCATCATCACCGATGACAATCCGCGCAGCGAGGACCCGGCCAAGATCCGCGCCGCGATCCGCGCCGCCTGCCAGGATGCGCTGGAGATCGGCGATCGCCGCGCCGCCATCGCCGCCGCGCTGGCCGCACTCCGCCCGGGCGATGTGCTGGTCGTGGCCGGCAAGGGCCATGAAAGCGGCCAGACCGCGCAGGGTATCACCACGCCCTTCGACGATGCCGCCGTGATCCGGGAACTGGCGGCATGAGCGCGCTGTGGAACAGCACCGAATTGCGCGCGGCCACGGGCGGTGCGCTCACCGCCGACGTCGCCGTGCAGCGCGTGATGTTCGACAGCCGCCTGGTGCGCGCGGGCGACCTGTTCGTGGCGCTGCGTGCGGCGCGCGACGGGCATGAATTCATCGACGGCGCCTTCGCCGCCGGCGCCGTCGCGGCAATGGCCGAACGCGGCGTCGCGGCCGATGCCGCGCCTGATATGGCCCCCCGCCTGTTGCTGGTGCCCGACACGCTGGCAGGCCTGCATGCGCTGGGCGCGGCGGGGCGGGCGCGCAGCACCGCGCGCATCGCCGCCGTCACCGGCAGCGTGGGCAAGACGACCGTGAAGGAGATGCTGCGCACGGCACTCTCGGCCTTCGGCAGCACCCACGCCGCTGCCGCCAGCTTCAACAACCATATCGGCGTACCGGCGACGCTGGCGAACATGCCGCGCGATGGCAGTTTCGCCGCGATCGAGATCGGCATGAACAACCGTGGAGAGATTGCGCCGCTGGCGCGCCTCACACGGCCGCATGCGGCCATCATCACCACGGTGGGCACGGCGCATCTCGGCCGGCTCGGTTCGCGCGAGGAGATCGCCGCCGAGAAGGGCGACATCCTGCTGGGGCTGGAACCTGGCGGCACCGCCATCCTGCCCGCCGACAATGACTTCTTCGGGGTGCTGCGCGCCCGCGCCGCACAGGTGCTGAGCTTCGGCGAGGCGCCCAGCGCCGATCTGCGCCTGCTGCACTACCAGGGCAGCGCGGATGCCGGGCAGGCGCGCATCGCCACACCGCAGGGCGAGGTCGCGCTCCAGCTCTCCGCGCCGGGCAAGCATCTGGCCATCAATGCCTGCGCGGTGCTGGCCGCATGTCATGCCCTCGGTCTGGACCTGCCGCGCGCGGCGGCCGCACTGGCGGGCTTTGGCGGCGGCGCCGGGCGTGGTGCGCGGCGCGTGATCGCGGTGCCCGGCGGCACCGCCACGCTGCTCGATGAAAGCTACAACGCCTCCGAGGCCTCGGTACGCGCCACACTCGCGGTGCTGGCCATGCAGCCCGGCCGGCGCATCGCCGTGCTGGGGGATATGCTCGAACTCGGCGAGGACGGGCCTGCCATGCATTTGGCGCTCGCCGCGCAACTGGCCGAATCCGCCGACCTGGTCTATCTATGCGGACGGCTGTCGTCCGGCCTGTTGCAGGCGCTGCCGCCCGCGAAACAAGGCGCCGCCACGGCCGATTCTGCAACCCTCGCGCCCATGCTGCGCGCTGCCCTCAGGCCCGGCGATTCGGTACTGGTCAAGGGCAGCCTGGGCATGCGCATGGCCACCATCATCCAAGCCCTGGACCCGCCCGCATGATCCCGCTTCTCGTCGCCCCGCTGGCGGATGAATTCATCCTGTTCAACCTGGGGCGCTACAGCACCTTCCGCGCCGGTGCGGCCTGCATGACGGCGCTGTTCATCGCATTGCTGTTCGGCGGGCGGATCATCGCGTGGCTGCGCAGCCTGCAACCCGAAGGCCAGCCGATCCGCGAGGATGGGCCGCAATCGCACCTCATCACCAAGAAGGGCACGCCCACCATGGGTGGCGTGATGATCCTGCTGGCGCTCACGCTGGGCGTGCTGCTCTGGGCGGATCTGCGCAACGGCTTCATCTGGGCGGTGCTGTTCGTCACGCTGGGCTATGGCGCGCTCGGCCTGGCCGATGACTGGCTGAAGCTCACCAAGCGCAACACCAAGGGCGTGTCCTCGCGCATGAAGCTGGTGGTGCAGGCCGCGATCGGGCTGGTGGCCGCGATCTGGATGGTCTGGCTGCTGCCGCCGGGGCTGAGCACCAATCTCGCCCTGCCCATCTTCAAGGAAGCGTTGATCCCGCTCTCCATCCTGTTTCCGTTCGTGGCCATGTTCGTGATGATGGGCGCATCCAACGCGGTGAACCTGACCGACGGCCTCGATGGGCTGGCTATCGTGCCGGTGATGATCGCCGCCGCCGTCTTCGGGCTGATCGCCTATCTCGTCGGCAACCGCATCTTCGCCGACTATCTGCAACTGCATGGCGTGCCGGGCGCGGGCGAATTGGCGGTGTTCTGCTCGGCGCTGATCGGCGCCTCGCTGGGCTTCCTGTGGTACAATGCGCCGCCTGCCGCGGTGTTCATGGGCGATACCGGCAGCCTGGCACTCGGCGGCGCGCTCGGCGCGATCGCGGTGGCCACCAAGCATGAGGTGGTCCTGGCCATCGTGGGCGGGCTGTTCGTGGTCGAGACACTCTCGGTCATCATCCAGGTCTTCTGGTTCAAGCGTACCGGGCGGCGGGTCTTCCTGATGGCGCCGCTGCACCACCATTTCGAGAAGAAGGGCTGGGCCGAGCCCACCATCGTGATCCGCTTCTGGATCATCGCGATGGTGCTGGCGCTGGTCGGGCTCTCCACGTTGAAAATTCGCTGATGACCCCTTTCGTTGGCCAGCGCATCGCGGTTGTGGGGCTCGGCAAGGCCGGGCTGCCGGCCGCGCTGCGCCTGGCCGAGTGGGGCGCCGACATCACCGCCTGGGACGACGAGGACACCGCCCGCGCCGAGGCCGGGCGCGCCGGCCTGCATGTGGCCGACCCGGCTACCGATTTCCGCTTCGATGCGCTGCTGCTCTCACCCGGAATCCCCCATGAAAGGCCGCGCGCGCACCCGGCGGCGACGGCGGCGCTGCGGGCCGGCGCGCCCATCCTGGTGGATGCCGAATTCCTCTTCCGCGCGGTGCGCGCCGCCGGCAGCGGCGCGCGCTTCGCCGGCATCACCGGCACCAACGGAAAATCCACCACCACCGCGCTGCTGGGCCATATCCTGGCCGAAGCCGGCATGCCGGTGGCTGTCGGCGGCAATCTCGGCACGGCGGCGCTATCCATGCCGATGCTGCCAGATGCCGGCGCCTATGTGCTGGAAATGTCCTCCTACATGCTGGAGCGAATCGACATATTGCGATTCAACGTGGCGGTGATGCTGAATCTGACGCCCGACCACCTGGACCGCCACGGCGACATGGCGGGCTATGCCGCCGCCAAGGCGCGTATCTTCGCGCGCCAGGCAGGCGAGGACCTGGCGGTGCTGGGCGATGATGATGAATGGACCCGCGGCGCGCGCGCGCCCGCGCGGCTTGCCCGCATCTCGGGCAGGCACGCCTGCCCAGGCGGCGCCTGGCTGGAAGGCACCACGCTGCGCGATGCTGCCGGGCCCATCCTGGACATGCGCGAAGCCCCTACCCTGCCCGGCGCGCATAACGCGCAGAACGCGGCGGCGGCGGCGGTCATGGCCTTGGCACTCGGCGTGCCGCGCCCAGCCCTCGCGACCTCGATCATCACCTATCCGGGCCTGCCGCACAGGCACGAACAGGTGGGCGTGATCCGCGGCGTGCGCTTCATCAATGACAGCAAGGCCACCAATGCGGACAGCACGGCGCGCGCGCTGGAATCGCATGCGCGCGTGGTCTGGATCGCCGGCGGCACCGGCAAGGAGGGCGGCATCGAACCGCTCGCCCCGCTCTTCGGGCGCGTGGCACACGCCTTCCCAGCGGATTGCGCCTTCGGCGGTGCCGCCGATGTGGTGCTGCTTTCGCCGGCGGCAGCGTCCTGGGATCAGTTCACCGGCTTCGACCAGCGGGGCGATCGTTTCCGCGCGCTGGTGCATGCGATGGAGAAGGCCTGATGGAGGTCAGCCGCACCGATACCTCGCTGCTCGGCCGCTGGTGGTGGGGCGTGGACCGCTGGACCATGGCGGCGCTGTTCACGCTGATCATCGTCGGCTGCATCATGGCCATGGCAACCGGCAGCGCGCGCATGCGCGACCTCTCGGCGGCGGCGCAGATCGTGCGGCAATTGCTGTTCCCGGCGATGGCGGTGTGCTGCATCATCGGCCTGTCGCTGCTCTCGCCGCGCTGGGTGGTGCGGCTGTCATGGCTTGGCCTGCTGGGCGCGCTGGCGCTGACGGCGGCAACACTCGTCATCGGCACGGAAATCAAGGGCGGGCGGCGCTGGCTGCATCTGGCGGGACAATCCTTGCAGCCTTCGGAATTCCTCAAGCCCATGCTCGCCATCATCTGCGCCTGGCTGCTGGTGAAGGGCCAGTCGCATGGCCGCCTCCTGGCGCTGGCGGCGGCCTGCGTGCCGGTGGCGCTGGCGGTGCTGATCCTGAAGCAACAGCCGGATGTGGGCATGCTGGCGGTCGTCGTCATGGTGTTCATGGCGCAGATCTTCATGTGGGGTCTGCCACTGCCCTTCATCGTGGTGGGTGCTGCGGGCGCGCTGGGCGTGGGCGTGCTGGCCTTCTTCATGCACGGCCATGTGCGGGTGCGCATCAGCAGCTGGTGGTCCACCATCTGGGACCCGCAGCCGCCGGCCTTCCCGCCGACGCAAGAGGAACGCTCGCTCATGGCCTATGGCAATGGCGGGCTTTGGGGCCAGGGCCCCGGCGAAGGCCGCGTGAAGGCGCATCTGCCCGATGCAGATGCCGATTTCGTCTTCGCCGTGGTGGGCGAGGAGTTCGGCCTGGCGGTCTGCCTGCTGCTGCTGGCGATCTTTGCCTTCATCGTGCTGCGCGGCATCATGCGGCTCGCGGCCGAGAAGGACATGTTCGTGGCGCTGGCCGTGACCGGGCTGCTGACGCAGTTCGGCCTGCAGGCCTTCATCAACATGGGCAGCACCCTGCGCCTGATCCCGACCAAGGGCATGACCCTGCCGCTGGTCAGTTATGGCGGTTCGTCGATGCTCGCCATCGCCATCGGGATGGGCTTGCTGCTGGCGCTTACGCGCCGGCGCAGCATCCGCCGCGACGCGACGGTATGAGAGGCCCCATGGCACGCCCCATCGTGATTGCGGCAGGCGGCACCGGCGGGCACCTCTTCCCGGCGGAAGCGCTTGCCGTGGAACTCACCGCGCGCGGCGAACGCGTGGCGCTGATGACCGATGCGCGCAGCAGCGCCTTCGCCTCCAACGCCTTTGCCGGCGCCGAGCGCTTCGTCCTCAGGGGCGAGGGCATTGCCGGGCGCGGCATGCGCGGCGCGCTGCGCGGCATGGTCACGCTGGCCGCCGGCACCATCGAGGCGCGGCGCATCCTCAAGCGCATCCATGCCGGTGCGGTGGTGGGCTTCGGCGGCTATCCCGCCATTCCGCCGGCGCTTGCGGCCTTCAGCATGGGCCGCGCGCGGCCTGCCGTGATCCTGCACGAGCAGAACGGCGTGCTGGGCCGAGCCAATCGTCTGCTGGCGCGGCGCGCGGATGCGATCGCGCTCTCCTTCCGCGACACCGCGCGGGTGCCCCACGGGCTGCGCGTGCAACTGGTGGGCAACCCGGTGCGGCCGGCCATCGCGGAGATCGCGGGCCAGGCGCTGCCAGGCATGGAAGGCGGGCTGCGGCTGCTGGTGCTCGGCGGTTCACTCGGCGCGCGCGTCTTCAGTGATCTGGTGCCGACGGCGGTGGCAGCATTGCCCGCCGAATTGCGGGCGCGGCTGTTGGTGACGCAGCAATGCCGCGCCGAGGATCTGGACCGCGTGCGCGCCGCATATGCCGCACTCAGCGTGCCGGCGGAGCTCCAGCCCTTCTTCGGCGATGTGGCGCGCAGGCTGGCCAATGCGCATCTGGTGGTGGCGCGCGCGGGGGCTTCCACGGTGGCCGAACTGGCCATAGCCGCGCGGCCTTCGCTGCTGATCCCGCTGCCCTCCGCGATCGATGACCACCAGACCGCCAATGCGCGCGTGCTGAGCGAACCCGGTGCCGCGCGGCTGCTGCCGCAGGCCGGGCTGAGCGCGGAGATGCTCGCGGCCGAGATCACTGGTTTTCTGGGCGTTCCCGCGCGTTTGCAGGCCGCGCATGAGGCCGCGCGGCCACTCGGCCAGCCAGGCGCGGTGCGCGAGCTGGCCGATCTTGTCCTGTCACTGATGCGCATGGAGGCGCGGAACTGATGCGCGCGCTGCCTCTCACCATCGGCACCATCCACTTTGTCGGCATCGGCGGCATTGGGATGTCCGGCATCGCCGAGGTGCTGCACAATCTCGGCTATTCTGTGCAGGGCTCGGACATCACCGAGGGCTATAATGTCGCCCGTCTGCGCGAGCAGGGCATTCCGGTGGCCATTGGCCATGCGACGGAAAACCTGGGCGCTGCGCAGGTCGTCGTCGTCTCCACCGCCGTCAAGCGCGACAACCCCGAAGTGCAGGCCGCACGCACCAAGCTGCTGCCCGTGGTGCGGCGCGCGGAAATGCTGGCTGAGCTGATGCGCCTGAAATGGTCCATCGCCATCGGCGGCACCCACGGCAAGACCACCACCACCAGCCTGATCGCGGCCGTACTTGAAGCCGCGCGGCTGGACCCCACGGTCATCAACGGCGGCATCATCAACGCCTATGGCACCAACACACGCCAGGGTTCGGGCGAATGGATGGTGGTCGAGGCCGATGAGAGCGACGGCTCCTTCCTGCGCCTGCCCTCCACGGTCGCCGTTGTCACCAACATGGACCCCGAGCACCTGGACCATTGGGGCACCGGCGAGGCGATGCGCGAGGGCTATCGGCAATTCGTCTCCAACATCCCCTTCTACGGTTTCGCCGTGCTGTGCATGGACCATCCGGATGTGCAGGCGATGATCCCGTTGCTGGACCGGCGCATCGTCACCTACGGGTTTTCGCAGCAGGCGGATGTGCGCGCGGAAAAGCTGTTGACCGACCGGCTGGGCGCCACTTTCGAAGTGACCGTGCAGGACCGTGTGACCGGCCGCAAACGCCAGATGAAGCCCTTCCGCCTGCCCATGCTGGGCAGCCATAATGTGCAGAACGCACTGGCCGCGATCGCCGTGGGCGTCGAGATGGATGTGCCGGAGGACATGATCCGCACGGCACTCGCCGGCTTCAAGGGCGTGAAGCGGCGCTTCACCCGCGTGGCGGATGTGAACGGCATCTCCATCATCGATGATTACGGCCACCATCCGGTGGAAATCGCGGCCGTGCTGAAGGCCGCCCGCCAGGCCGGCGCGCGCGATGTGGTGGCGATCGTACAGCCGCATCGCTATTCGCGCCTGGCGGCGCTGTTCAATGATTTCTGCACCTGCATGAATGATGCCGGCACCGTCATCATCGCCGATGTCTATGCCGCGGGCGAACAGCCCATCCCCGGCATCGACAAGGATTCGCTGGTCGATGGGCTGCGCGCGCGCGGCCATCGCAGCGTGGTGCCGCTGCCGGGCCCGGACCACCTGCCGGACATGATCCACGCCATCGCCAAGCCCGGCGACTACGTGGTGTTCCTGGGTGCCGGCAGCATCACCAACTGGGCGCATGCGCTGCCGGAAAAGCTGACCGCATTGCAGGCGCCGGCGGGGCGCAGGACATGAGGATGCAGCCCGTGACCCACGCCATCCCCGCCATTCGCGGCCGCGTGCAGGCGGGTGTGGCGCTCGCGCCCTTCACCTGGTTCCGCGTGGGCGGGCCGGCGGAATGGCTGGTCCGGCCGGCCGATGCGGATGACCTGGTGGCACTGCTGGCGGCACTGCCAGAGACGATACCGATGCAGGTGATCGGTGCTGCGTCGAATCTCATCATCCGCGATGGCGGGCTGCCCGGTGTCACGCTTCGGCTGGCGCGCGGCTTTGCTGATGTGCAGCGCGATGGTGATGGCTTCATCGCAGGTGCGGCCGTGCTGGATGCGACGCTGGCCGAACACGCCGCGGCGGCAGGGCTGGCAGGGCTGGAATTCCTCTCGGGCGTGCCGGGCTCCGTGGGCGGGGCGGTGGCGATGAATGCCGGCGCTTACGGCGCGGAAGTGAAGGATGTGCTGGATTGGCTGGAGGTAGCGGCCGCCACCGGCATCACGCGCATCACGGCCAGCGAATGCGGCTTCGGCTACCGTCATTCCGCGCTGCCCGCGCGCAGCGTGGTCACCCGCGCGCGCTTTCGTGCGCGGCCCGGCGATGCGGCGGCGATCGCAGCCCGCATGGCCGAGATCCGTACCGCGCGCGAAGCAACCCAACCCGTACGCGCGCGCACCGGCGGCTCCACCTTCCGCAACCCCGAAGGCCACAAGGCCTGGGCGCTGATCGATGCCGCCAGCTGCCGTGGCCTGATGCGCGGCGCGGCACAGGTCAGCGAGAAGCACTGCAATTTCCTGATCAACACCGGCGGCGCCACGGCCGCGGACATCGAGGGCCTGGGCGAAGAGGTCCGCGCCCGCGTGCGCGCGCAATCCGGTATGGAGCTGCAGTGGGAAATCCGCCGCATGGGTGTGCCGGCATGACGCGCGTGGCGGTTCTGATGGGCGGAATTTCGGCCGAGCGCGAGGTCTCGCTGAACACCGGCGCGCAGGTGCTGGCAGCCCTGCGCGAAGCCGGCATCGACGCCCAGCCCATCGACGTCACGCAGGACCTGGCCGGGCTGATCGCCACGCTGAACGCGCATCGCCCCGATGCCGTGTTCAACGCCCTGCATGGCCGTTTCGGCGAGGATGGCTGCATCCAGGGCGTGCTGGATTGGCTGGGCATTCCCTACACGCATTCGGGCGTGCGTGCCTCGTCTCTGGCGATGGACAAGATCGCGGCCAAGGCCGTGTTCCGCGCCGCCGGACTGCCGGTCGCGCGGCATGTGGACCTCTCGCCCGAAGACCTCGAAGCGGCCGACCCGATGCCCCGCCCCTATGTGGTGAAGCCGGTGCAGGAGGGCAGCAGCGTCGGCGTCGCCATCCTGCGCGAGGGCGACAACCGCCGCGCCAGCATCGCGCGCGAATGGAAGCACGGCCGCATGATGGCCGAGGAGTTCATACCCGGCCGCGAGCTCACCGTCGCGGTGATGGGCGATCGCGCCCTGACGGTCACGGAAATCGCCACCCACCTGGCCTTCTACGACTACGAAGCGAAATACGCCGATGGCGGCAGCCGCCATGCGCTGCCCGCCGCCGTGCATGACGATGTCGCACAACAGGCGATGGAGGTGGCACTCGCCGCGCATCGTGCGCTGGGTTGCCGCGGCGTCAGCCGTTCGGATTTTCGCTATGACGACACGCAAGGTGAACCCGGCCGCCTGGTGCTGCTGGAGGTCAACACCCAGCCCGGCATGACGCGCACCTCGCTGCTGCCCGAACAGGCCGCGCATTGCGGCATCCCCTTCCCCGCGCTGTGCCGCTGGCTGGTCGAGGAGGCACGCTGTGGCGCGTGAACCCGCCAAACGTCAGCGCGAACGCTCCTCCGGCCCTTCGGAGAAGCGCCCCTCGCCGCTGCGGCTGTGGCTGCGCCGCCAGCGCGGAATGCTGCGCCCGGCGGCGCTGGGCATGGCCGCTGTCGCGGTGATCGCGCTGCTGGGCGTGGCCGTGATCGCGGCCGACCCGGCGGCGCGGCTGCACATGGCTGCCAATGCGGTCTCGCGCAGCGGCTTCGGCTTCACCGTGCAGGAATTGCGCGTCGAGGGCCGCGAATACATGCCCGCCGAGGTGTTCGAAACGGCACTCGGCGTCAGCATCGGCGACCAGACCCTGGGCTTCGATCCGGCCGCCGCGCGCGCGCGGCTCGAGGCCTCCGCCTGGGTGGAGAACGCGCAGGTGGAACGGCATCTGCCCGGCACCATCATCGTGCGCATCAGCGAACGCCGCGCCTTCGCCATCTGGCAGCATCGCGAACGCTTCGCCGTGATCGACCGCGACGGCAAGGTGCTGGAGACCCGCAACGTCATGGCCTTCGGCGCGCTGCCGCTGCTGGTGGGCACGGGCGCCGACAGCGCGGGGGCGGCCATGATCGACCTGCTGCGCACCCAGCCTGACATCGCCGCCCGCGTGCAGGCAGCCGTGCGCGTGGCCGAGCGCCGCTGGAACCTGCGGCTGCACAACGGCATGGATGTGATGCTGCCCGAAGGCCATGAAGCCGCGGCCCTGCAGCGCCTTGCCGAATTGCAGGCGCGCGAACGCCTGCTCGACCGCCCGCTGCAGCTCGTGGACATGCGCCTGCCTGACCGCCTGGTGCTGCGCCCGCAGCCCGTTGCGGCACCGCAGCCCGCGCCCCCCCAAGCCCCACATCCTAACCCCCTTGGCCGGAGCACCCGCGGATGAACCAGCTTGTCCGCTACATTCCGCCCGCCGCCGAACTGCCCGCGCGCATCCGCCGCCATGCCGCGCGCAGCGGCACCTTCGGCGTGCTCGACATCGGCACCAGCAAATTCGTCTGCATCGTCGCGCGCATCGAGAGCGACGGCACACCCCGCGCCATAGGCTTCGGCTGGACACGCGCGGCCGGCGTGAAGGCGGGCTCGGTCATCGACCCCGAAGCGGCCGAACGCGCCATCCGCGCCGCCGTCGCCCAGGCCGAGGAAATGTCGGACGTCCAGCTCAAGGGCGTCATCGTCAACCTCTCCTGCGGGCAGCCGGAATCGCGGGTGGTGCAGGTCAGCCACGAGATCGGCGGCCGCGCCGTGACCGAGGGCGATATCCGCTCCCTGCTGCACGAGGCCCAGCGCCGCGCCGAGTCCGAAAGCCGCTGCGTGGTGCACACCATGCCGCTGGGCTTCAGCGTGGATGCCACACCGGGCGTGCCCGACCCGCGCGGCATGGTCTGCGATGTGCTCTCAGCGAAGCTGCATGTAGTCGATGCGGCTGAGAACGCGCTGCACAACCTCTCGCTGTGCCTGGCGCGCTGCGACCTGGATGTGGAGGAAGTGGTCAGCGCGCCCTTCGCCGCCGGCCTTGCCTGCCTCGATCCTGACGAGATGGAACTCGGCACGGTGCTGATCGAACTGGGCGGCGGCACCACATCGCTCTCGGTGTTCAACGAGGGGCATGTCTGGCACACGGAGCAGCTGCCCATCGGCGGCTGGCACGTGACCAACGACCTGGCGCGCGGCCTGTCCACCCCGATCGCGCATGCCGAACGCCTCAAGACCATGCATGGCAGCGCGCTCGACGGTGATGAACGCGGCGAGATGCTGCCCGTGCCGCAGGTGGGCGAGACCGAGGAACACCTGGCACGCGTGCCGCGCCGGATGATCCTGAACATCATCCGCCCACGCATCGAAGAAACCTTCGAGCTGCTGCGCAACCGGCTGGAGGCCGTGGCATTACCACCGGATGCATTGAAGCGCGTGGTCATCACCGGCGGCGCCTCGCAACTGATCGGGGTGACGGAACTGGCCGCGCGCGCGCTCGATCTGTCGCCCACACAGGTGCGGCTCGGGCGCCCGGCGCATGTGCGCGGCCTGCCCGAGACCGCATCGGGGCCTGCCTTCGCGACGACCATCGGCTTGCTCTATTGGGCCGGCGGGCATGGGCGGCCCTTGTTGGATATCGGCCTCGCTCCCGCGCCGCACAGCACGATGCAGCGCGTGATCGACTGGCTGAAGCGTTGGTGGTGAATGAACACCAGCGCAGGAGAATTGTGTGGATAAGGTGGATGACGGGCATTTCCCCCATACCGGGGGAGACGCGACTCGCATCCGCCCCCTAACGTCTTGTGACGGAGAGGCGACAATGACCCTGAACCTGACACTGCCCGTGAGCAATCACGTCGATTTCAGTCCGCGTATCGCTGTGATCGGCGTTGGCGGCGGCGGCACCAATGCGGTCAACAACATGATCGCGATGGGGCTGGAGGGCGTCGAATTCATCGTCGCCAACACCGACGCGCAATCGTTGGTGCACAGCAAGGCGGACCGCCGCGTGCAGCTTGGCCCGCATCTGACGCAGGGCCTGGGCGCTGGTGCGAAGCCCGAGATCGGGCGCGCCGCGGCCGAAGAAGCGACCGACGAAATCGCCAAGCATATCGAAGGCTGCCACATGGTGTTCGTCACCGCCGGGATGGGCGGCGGCACCGGCACGGGCGCGGCACCCGTCATCGCGCGCATGGCGCGAGAGCGGAACATGCTGACCGTCGGCGTCGTCACAAAGCCCTTTGATTTCGAAGGCGGCAAGCGCAAGAAGGCGGCAGATGTCGGCATCGAGGAATTGCAGCAATTCGTCGACACGCTGATCGTCATTCCGAACCAGAACCTGTTCCGTCTGGCCAATGAACGCACCACCTTCGCCGAAGCCTTCAAGATGGCCGACAACGTCCTGTATATGGGCGTGAAGGGCGTGACCGACCTGATGGTCAATCCCGGCATGGTCAACCTGGACTTCGCCGATATCCGCACCGTGATGGCGGAGATGGGCAAGGCCATGATGGGCACGGGCGAGTCCGAGGGCGATGGCCGCTCCGTGAAGGCCGCCGAATCCGCGATCAGCAACCCGCTGCTGGAAGACACCTCGATGCGCGGCGCGCGCGGCGTGCTGATCAGCCTGACCGGCGGCTATGACCTGACACTGTTCGAAGTGGATGAGGCGGTAAACCGCATCCGCAAGGAAGTCGATGAGGATGCGAACATCATCTTCGGTTCCTCGCTGGACGAAACGCTGAACGGCCGCGTGCGCGTCTCCGTTGTCGCCACCGGCATCGATGCGGTGCCGGCCAGCGCGGCCGCACCGGCCGATGCCGCGCCGATCCGGCTGGTGCAGCCGCAGCAGCCCCCGCGCTCCACGGTACCGCCGCCGCCGCGCGCGCGGCCCGTCCCGGGCGGGCTGCGCGCCGCGGCCGGCGCCTCCGCCACCCAGGGCAACCTGGCGGTGCAGTCGCAGCCCATGTCCGAAGAACGCGAAGTGCCGCTGATGCCCGCGCCGCAGCCCATTGTGGCGCGCGAGCCTCAACTGCGCCCCGCCGCCCCCGCGCCGGAACTGGCCCCGCAGGGAGGCGGCTTCGGCGGCATCTTCCGCAACGTGACCGGTCTGATGCGCAGGCCCGCCGCACCGCCGGCGGCAGCGCCCCGCGCCGAACCGGCGCCAGCCCCCCGCGCGGCGCGTCCCGCCGCGCAGGATGATATGGAAATCCCCGCCTTCCTGCGCCGCCAGTCCAACAGCTGACGGCACAGCCACGGGGGGTGCGAGGCCGGGCACCCCCGCAACAACAGGCCAAGCTGAACTCAAGGGGCGCCCGCTGGCGCCCCTTTTTCATGTCACGCGCCTGGCCCATAAGCGCGCGCAATGCGCATCCTCTACGTCTCGATCCACGAAATCCTCGAATATGACGGCCTCGGGCACCAGGTGTTTCCGCTCGGCTATCACCATCTGCGCGGCGCGCCGATCGGCGGCATGCGGCCACTGCTGGACCTCGGCCCCGAACATGCCGAATTGCAGCAACGCTTCGAGGCAATGGGCTGCCAATACGACGTGTTCAACCCGATGGACGGCACAGTGCTGACGCCCGAATTCGTGGCGTTGTTCGACCTGACGATCGTGATGATGAACCCCTATTTCACGCATCGCTTCGCTCCCGCGCTGTCGGTGCGGCCGGTCGTGCTGCGCACCATCGGCCAGGGGCTGGACGAGTGGGAAGGCGAATACGCAGCGCTGCGGCAATGGGGTGTGCGCATCCTGCGCTATGCGCAGGTCGAATCCGAGCAGCCCAGCTTCTGCGGTGCCGATGGGCTGATCCGTTTCTACAAGGACCCCGCCGATTTCCCGACCTGGCGGGGCGACAACCCCGCCGTACTCAGCTTCGCCGCCAATTTCGCCGATCGCTATCCGCAACAATTCGCGCTTTGGCGCGACGCGACCGACGGCCTGCCCGCGCTGCTCGGCGGGCCTGGCAATCCGCAGGGCCTGGGCCGCGTTGCGCCCGCCGAGCAGGCCGAGCTGCTGGCCGGCTGCCGCGCCTATTTCTACTGCTCGGGCCTGGAACTGCCCTATACGCTGAACTTCATCGAGGCCTGGATGGCCGGCATCCCGCTGGTGGTGATGGATGAAGGCGTGCTGCCCCGCGCGCATCGCTATTCCGAGATCTCGCGGCTGATCACGCCTGGCACCGACGCGCTGCTGGCCCGCAGCACGACCGAGGCGCGGATCATGCTGCAAGGCCTGCTGGCCGACCCAGAAGCCGGGGCGCAAATCGGTGCCGCTGGACGGAATTCGGCCATTCGTTATTTCGGTCTCGCAATTATCGCGGAGCAATGGCGCGGGTTTCTGGACGCAATTGTCGCGCCGACTTGAATCGCCGCTGTCAAGCACGATAGACACTCATTTTTTGCGTTCAAAAACAAGGCTTTAAATCGAAACATCACGAAACAAGGCTTGACTGGCGGCTCCGCCTCGCGGCTGTCATTCATTCTCCATCAGAACGGATCATCCCCGGGTCCGTGCCATCTTTTCTGGCCCCCCCCAGCCCGGCATGACAAGGAAGAGACAACAGGCTCATGGACGGTTTCGCGGCATTTGGTGCCGGCCAACGCGTGACGCTTAAGACCCGCATTCCCTTCTCAGGCGTGGGGCTGCACACTGGCCGCATGATCCGCGCCGCGATGGGCCCCGCGCCCAGCGGCACCGGGATCGTCTTCCACCGCACCGATCTGGGCATTACCGTGCCGGCGCTGTTCGATCGCGTGATCGACACGCGGCTTTGCACCATGTTGGCCGCCGATGGCGCGCGCATCGGCACGGTCGAGCACATCATCGCAGCGCTCGCCGCAGCTGGCATCGATGACGCGCTGATCGAGCTTGATGGCCCTGAAGTGCCCATCCTCGATGGCTCGGCCGAACCCTTCCAGTTCCTGATCGATTGCGCCGGCCGCGGCAGCAACCCCGGCATTGCGCGCGCCATCCGCGTGCTGCGCCCGGTGCGCGTGGCCGAAAGCGACCACCCGCAAGCCGCCTGGGCCGAATTGCTGCCGGGCGACATTTCGGGCCTGGATGCCGAAATCTCGATCGACTTCACCGCCGAGGCCATCGGTCAGCAAACCTATCGCATGCGCATCTCGACCGAAGGTTTCCGCGCCGAACTCGCTCGCGCGCGCACGTTCACTATGGCCGAGGATGTCACCCGGCTGCGTGCCGCAGGCTTGGCGCTTGGCGGCGGGCTGCACAATGCCGTCGTGGTCGATGGCGCGCTGGTGCTGAACCCCGGCGGCCTGCGCTTCGCTGATGAATTCGTGCGCCACAAGCTGCTGGATGTGGTGGGTGACCTGGCGCTAGCCGGCGGGCGAATCCTCGGCCGTTTCCGCGGCCATCGCACCGGGCATGCGCTGAACAACAAGCTGCTGCACGCCCTGCTGGCCGACCGCGCCAACTGGGCCTGGACCGCCGCCCCCGCCATCGCCGATGGCATGTCCATGCCGCTGGCCGCCGTGGCCGCGCCGGCCTGAAGCACACTCGCGCCCGTCCCCGAGCCTTGATATAAGCCGCGCCATGCTGCGTCGCTCCATGATTCTTCTGCTCGTCCTTCTGTTGCCCGGCTGCGGGTTGCAGCAATGGGACGGCAATGCCCGCACGCTGTTCGACAGCCAGGCGCCTGTCGCCGGCGTGGTTGATCGCTCGCCCGAGGGGATCTACGCCGCCGGCATCCGCGCCCTGCGCGAGGAACGCTTCCGCGAGGCGGTGGAGCTGTTCGACCAGCTGGAACGCGAGCACCCCTTCTCCACCTGGGCCACCAACGCCAAGCTGATGGGCGCCTATGGCGAGTACATGCGCAACCGCTACGCGGAAGCCATCGGCGCGCTGGACCGCTTCATCCAGTTGCACCCGGCACACCGGGACATCGCGTATGCGCATTACCTGCGTGCACTGTCATTCTACGAACAGATCAACGACGCCCAGCGCGACCAGCGCGCCACCGAACAGGCGATCAGCGCCTTGCAGGATGTGGTGAACCGCTACCCCGACACAGCCTATGCGCGCGATGCGCGGCTGAAGATCGACCTGGGCCGCGACCACCTGGCGGGGCGCGAGATGAACATTGGCCGCTTCTACCAGCGCCAGCGCCTGTTCAACGCCTCCATCGGCCGCTACCGCCGCGTGATCGAGGAATTCCAGACCACGAACCACGTGCCCGAGGCGCTGCACCGGCTGACGGAAGTGTATTTGTCGCTGGGCCTGACGGATGAGGCGCGTCAGGCCGCTGCGGTGCTGGGCCACAACTTCCCAGGCAGCCCCTGGTACAGCGACAGCCACCGGCTGCTGGTGGCCGGTGGCCCCGCATCGGACGCACAGCCGGGCTTCTTCCGCCGGGTCATCAGCCTGGTCTTCTGAACATGCTCACCGCTATCGCCATTCGCGATGTGGTGCTGATCGACGTGCTGAACCTTGATTTCGGCGCAGGGCTTTCCGTGCTGACCGGGGAGACGGGCGCCGGCAAGTCAATCCTGCTGGACAGCCTGGGCCTGGCACTGGGCGGACGCGCCGATGCCGGGCTGGTGCGCACGGGTGCCAAGCAGGCGAGTGTCGCGGCCAGCTTCGCGCTGCCGGCCACGCATCCAGCGCAGACCTTGCTGCACGAACAGGGCATCGAGGCCGATGAGACGCTGGTGCTCCGGCGCGTGGTCGTGGCCGACGGCAAGTCGCGCGCTTTCGTCAATGACCAGCCGGTTGGGGTTGCGATGCTCAAGCGCATCGCGGCCCTGCTGGTGGAAGTGCAGGGCCAGAACGAACAAGCAGGGCTGGCGGATGCGGCAACGCATGCAGCCCTGCTGGATGCCTTTGGCGGCCTCGCGCGGCAACGCGCTGCCACGGCCGCCGCCTTCGCGGGATGGCGCCGTGCGGCGGCCGCGCTGGCCGAGGCGCGCACCGCCATGGAAGCCGCCCAGCGCGACGAGGAATGGCTGCGCCATGCGGTGGAAGAACTGACAGCCCTCTCGCCCGAGGAGGGCGAGGAGGACCGCCTGGTGCAGGAGCGGCAGCATCTGCAGCAGGGCGAACGCCGCGCGGAAGCCATTGCGACAGCCATCGCCGAACTCGCGCCGCGTGACCGCCGCACCAACGGCCCCGCGGCGGCGTTGCGCGGTGCGGCGCGTGCGCTGGAACGCGCACCGGGCCTGGGCGATTCGGCGCAGCCCATCATCGCGGCCCTGGGCACCGCGCAGGATGCACTGGCCGAGGCCGAAACGCTGCTCGCCCGCCTGGCGCATGAGGCGCTGCCCGATCCGCGCCGGCTGGAAGTGCTGGAAGAACGGCTGTTCGGCCTGCGCTCGGCGGCGCGCAAGCATGGCGTGCCCGTGCATGAGTTGGCGGGGTTGCTGGGCGCCCTACGCGGGCGCCTTGCGGCGCTGGATGCGGGGGCGAGTGGTGTCGCCGCCAGGGCGCGTGAGGCGGCGGCGGCGCGCGCTGACTATGTCGCGGCCGCCGAAGCGCTGGGTGCCGGGAGGCGCAACGCAGCGACCAAGCTGGAGGCCGCGCTGACGCGGGAGTTGAAGCCGTTGAAGCTGGAGCGCGCGCGCATCTCGGCGGAGATCACGCCGCGCACAGAGAATGGCTGGAATGCAGAGGGAATGGAACGCGTGGCGCTGCTGGTCTCGACCAACCCCGGCCAGGCGCCGGGGCCGATCGAGAAGGTGGCATCGGGCGGCGAATTATCGCGCATGATGCTGGCGCTGAAGGTGGTGCTGACGGCGGGTTCGCCGGTGCCCACGCTGGTCTTCGACGAGGTGGATGCCGGCATTGGCGGCGCCACCGCCGCGGCGGTCGGTGAGAGGTTGGCGCGCGTGGCCGAGGGCGTGCAGGTGCTGGTGGTGACGCATTCGCCGCAGGTCGCGGCGCGGGGCGCGCAGCATTTGCGGGTGATGAAGGCGGTGCGTGGGGCGCGGGCGGAGACCCGCGTGGAGCCGCTGCAAGGCGAGGCTCGACGCGAGGAGATTGCGCGCATGCTGGCCGGCGAGACCATCACCGAGGCGGCGCGCGCGGCTGCGGACAGCCTGTTGAAGGGGGCGGCGTGAGCGACGAATACACCACGCTGATCGAACAGATCCGTCACCATGACCGCCTGTACTACGAACATGACGCGCCCGAGATCACCGATGGCCAATACGACGCGCTGCTCAACCGCCTGCGCGCGCTGGAGGCCGCGAACCCCGCGCTGATCCGCGCCGACAGCCCGACGCAGAAGGTGGGCGGGCGCGTGGCCGATGGCTTCGCCAAATCCGTGCATGGCGTGCCCATGCTCTCGCTCGGCAATGCCTTCGCGCCTGAGGATTTCGCAGAGTTCTGCGCCCGCATCCGCCGCTTCCTGGCGCTGGAAGATACAGCGCTGCGCTTCATCGCCGAGCCCAAGATAGACGGGCTGTCGGTCAACCTGCTCTACGAGAATGGTCGCTTCATCCGGGGTGCGACGCGCGGCGATGGCACCGCGGGCGAGGACATCACCCACAACCTGCTGACATTGCCGGACCTGCCGCGCAGGCTGGCCGCACCCTGCCCCGCGCGCATCGAAATCCGCGGCGAGGTGTTCATGACACGCGCGGATTTTCTAGCCTTCCGCGCCACGCAGGAAGCGGCGCTGGCCGAACGCGAAGCCCGCCGCGCGCGCGGCGAAAAATTGGGCAGCGCCGTGCAGGTGCCGGTGAATGCGCGCAATGCGGCGGCCGGTTCGCTGCGGCAGCTGGACGCTGCGATCACCGCTGCACGCCCGCTGAAGCTCTTCGCCTATGCGATGGGCGAGGGGAGCGAAACACCCGCCGCCACGCATGGCGAATGGCTGGATGTGCTGCGCCGCTGGGGCTTTCGCGTGAACCCTTTATCCACCGCGTTGGACGAAGCCGAAGCGCCCGATTTCCAGTCGCGCATCGCCGCCGAACGCGCCGGTTTGGACTACGAGATCGACGGCGTGGTCTACAAGCTCGACCGGCTGGATTGGCAGGCGCGGCTGGGCTTTGCAGGCCGAGAGCCGCGCTGGGCCATCGCCTGGAAATTCCCCGCCGAACAGGCCACCACGCGGCTGTTGGCGATCGGGATCCAGGGCGGCCGCACCGGCGCGCTGACGCCGCGCGCGGTGATGGAGCCGGTCTTCGTCGGTGGTGTGACCGTCACCCACGCAACACTGCACAACGAGGACGAGATCGCGCGCAAGGAAGTGCGCATCGGCGACACGGTGGTGCTGCAACGCGCGGGCGACGTGATCCCGCAGATCATCGGCCCGGTGCTGGAAAAGCGCCCCGCAGATGCGCAGCCCTTCGTATTCCCCACCCTATGTCCGGCCTGCGGCAGCCATGCCGTGCGCGCCGGCGATGACGTGGTGCGCCGCTGCACCGGTGGGCTGATCTGCCCGGCGCAGACCGTCGAACGCCTCAAGCATTTCGTCTCGCGCCGCGCCATGGATATCGAAGGCTTCGGCGAGGAACGCATCGAATTGCTGCACGCGCGCGGCTGGCTGCTGGCGCCCGCGGATATCTTCACCCTGCACGAGCGCCGCGCGGAACTCGAAGCCCTTGAAGGCTGGGGCAGGCTGTCGGTCACCAAGCTGCTGGACGCCATCGCCACCGCCCGCATGCCGCCGCTGGAGCGCTTTATCTTCGCGCTCGGCATCCGCCGCATCGGCGAGCAGAATGCAAAGCTGCTGGCGCGCCACTACCACAGCCTGGCGGAATGGCGCGTAAAGATGGAAGCCGCGCGCATCATCGGCAGCGAGGCGCGGGAGGAACTGGGCGTGATCCAGGGCATCGGCCCGGCCATCGCGCAGGAACTGGTCGATTTCTTCGATGAACAGCGCAATGTCGCGGCCCTCGATGCGCTTTGCGCGCATGTCGCGCCGGCCGATGCGCCGGTCGCGGATGCGGTCAGCGCGCTTGCCGGCAAGACCATCGTCTTCACCGGCACACTCGAAAAGCTATCCCGACAGGAAGCGGAAGCGCGCGCTGAATCGCTGGGCGCGAAGGTGACCAAGAGCGTGTCGAAGAAGACCGATATCGTTGTGGTCGGCGCTGATGCGGGATCGAAGGCGGCGAAGGCGGCGGAGCTTGGCGTACAGGTCGCGACCGAAGCCGAGTTCCGCGCTATGGCAGGGCTGGTTTAGAGCATGCTGTCTTTTGATAGAATCGGGATTCCGGCGCGGCTGAGTTTCTGATTCAAGCTTCCTGCTGGACAGGAGGCCAGCGGGGATGCGGCCATACTCAGACGATTTGCGAGAGCGGGCGTTGGCGCGCGCTGAT
>JAPLOK010000389.1 GCA_026400775.1 Alphaproteobacteria bacterium
CGCCCACCACATGGTCGGGGCTGCCATCGCCCACGATGAAGCGCGTCACGTCATGAGCGCGCAGGCAGGCCGCGATGTCCGAGGGCGCGGCATTGCGGTCGATCCAGGCGACCTCGGGGCGTGGCGTCATCAAGGCGCGCACCGGGCGGTCGCCCAGGCGCAGCACGCGCTCGATCATGTGCCGCTCCTGGGTCTCGATCGCGCCCGAATCGGCGCCCTCGGCGACCACCGCCTTCAATTCATCCTGGGTGACGCTCTGCTCGACCGGGGTGTGCAGCCGCAGCAGCCGCAGCACCGAAGCGGTGGTGGCCGAGAGCACCCAGACGAAGGGCGCCGCGCCGCGGGCCAGCGCCGCGATCGGGCGCGCGACGAAGACCGCGATCCGCTCGGGCTCGCGCAGCGCGATCTGCTTGGGCACCAATTCACCCAGCACCAGGTTCAGCGCCGTGATGACGATGACCACCAGCGTGAAGGCCAGCTCATGCGCGAAGGGGCCGATCAAGGGCAGCCCGTCCATGGAATCGCCGATCGGGCCTGCCACGGCGGCACCACCGAAGACACCGGCGACGATACCAACCATGGTGATGCCCACCTGCACCGTGGGCAGGAAGCGCTGCGGGTCGTCCTGCAGGGCGAGGGCCGCGGCCGCGCCCGGGCTGCCGCGGCGCTCCATCGCCTGCAGCCTCGATTTGCGAGACGACACGATAGCAAGCTCGCTCATCGCGAAGACGCCGTTCAGGCCAACCAGCAAAAGGATGGTGAGGATCTCGAAGGATAAGCCCATGGGGTGGGATGTAGGGCCAAGCCTTGCGATCCGCCACCGCCATGGCATGTGTCTCTGATGAACCACGCGCTTCCCCCGCTCGCCTGGCCGCTGGGTCTGGCGGGCTTGATCCCCTTCGCGGCCGGTGCCCTGGCCGTCGCGCTGGGCTGGGATTGGGCGGCCTTCCCACTGGCCGCTTACGGCGCCACGATTCTGGCCTTCCTGGGTGCGGTGCACTGGGGGCTGGCGCTGGCCGCGCCTGACCAGGCCGCGGGCGAACGCTTGGCTTGGGGCGTGGTGCCCAGCCTTTGGGCCTGGGTTGCTCTGTTGCTGCCACTTCCGGTTGCTTTGCCGGTGCTGGGCGCCGGCATTCTGGCCACTGCCGGGCTGGAGACGGTCGCGGCGCGCCGGGGGCTGGTATCCGGAGCCTGGCTGCGGCTGCGCTGGGTGCTGTCGCTGGGTGCGGCGGGCAGTCTGTTCGTGGCGGCGAGCCGAGCGGCCTCGTGACAAAATCCAATAAAGAATGATTGTTGTGTCGTATTTTGAGACGTGTTAGTAATGCGTTAAGCCAGACGATGCGCGATGGGGTGCGTCGGGTGCCGCCAGAGCCATTCCAATGACCGCACAAGACCAACACGACGCCGCCATCATCGCCTTCCCGCAGAGGCCCGAGGACAGGCTGCGCGTCGCGTTGCGCGACCTTGAGGCGGCTTTGGGCGAACAGGCCATGGCCTTCCAGGAATTCCGCATGAACCTGGCCGTTCTGGGCGGCGCCGTTGGCGGGCTGGAGCGCAGCCTGGAAGGCTATCGCGGCACGCTCGACGCACTGGCCGATGACAGCGCCAATGCCCATGCTGTCGCCACCATGGCGTTGCAGCGGGCCGAAAAGCTCTGACCCTCAATCGATGCTGAGGTTCAGCCGCGAGACCAACACCCGCTCGCGCTCGAACTGCGCACGCGCGAAGGCCAGGTAGTCCTCGGCCCCCAGATATTCATCGGGCATGTCGAAGCGGCGCATATGCGCCTGCACCGTTTCACTGCGATGCGCGCGCGCCAGTGCGTCATGCAACCGGCGCACCACACCCGCCGGCAGGCCGCGCGGCCCCACCACGCCCCAGGGCGAGGTGACCACCATGTCGTATCCCAGCTCGCGCAGCGTCGGCACTTCGGGGAAGGCCGCCAGCCGCTCGCGCGTCCAGACGCAGAGCAACCGCAGCGTGCCCGCCTCCACCGCCGGCGCCCAGGTGTTGGAGCCGGCGATGGCGTGGATCTGCCGGCCCAGCAGCGCGTTCAGCGCGTCGGTCGCGCCACGGAACACCACATGCTCCATCTCCACGCCGTCGCGGAACAGGATCTCCTCCATCGCCAGGTGGTTGCTGGTGGCAACCCCTGACGTGGCGAAGGTCAGCCTGCCCGGCGCGGCACGCGCCGCAGCGATCAGTTCGGCCATGCTGCGCCAGGGGCTGGTCGCATGCACCACGATGCCGAAGACGAAGCCCGATTGCTGGATGACGTACGAAAAATCCTCGATCGGGTCCCAGCTGCGCGCGCGCGTCAGCAGCGGGTGGCGGATGATCGAGAGGTGATGATGCGCGAAGACATGGTCATCGCCGCGCGCCTGCTGCACTAGGAATTGCGCGGCCAGCGTGCCGCGCGCGCCCGACCGCGTTTCCAGCACGATGGGCTGCCCCAGTTCCTGCCCCGCCTGTTCGAAGCACAGGCGCAGATAGCCGTCGACCACGCCACCCGCAGACCACGGAAACAGGAAGCGGATCGGCCTGTTGGGCCAGCGCTCCTGCGCGAGCGCGGGCATGGCGAGTGGGGCCAGCAGCACGGCCCGGCGGTGAATTGTCATGGCGTTGTCTCCCTGCCGGGCAGCATGGCAGGGGCGTGGTGCTGACGCCAAGCGTCAATCAGGGTTTGTACGGTAGGGCTCGTCGCCCTGCGGCGCCGATCGGCCCCTCAGCACGGCTTCAATCGCACCCGCAACCCGGCGCCGGCGCCAGGCTCGCCTTACCCACATGATGGTCGATCCATTCGGCCACGAGCCGCCGCGCCTCGGTCATCGAGGCCTCGGGGTGATGCACCCGGTACAGCGTGGTGCAGGCCTGGAACGCAGAAAAATCCTCGCTGCCTGCCTCGCGCAATTCGCGATAGGCGGTGACCACGGCACGCTCGCAGCGACGGGCGATATGGCTGAAATCGCGGCCCATGGGATCCCTCTGGCGGTTGCGACCCAGTTGCGAGTCGCTCCCAACTAACCGCAATATAGCGACAGCTGAATGGTCATTCAAGTGTCCCTTTGGTTCGCCGAATACCCGACCAGACGGCACCCTGCCAGCGCGCGCGCCAGCCTGCTAACGTCGTTGCGATGAATGGCAAAGCAGCCGATCCGGGCCGGGCCCTTCTGAAGGCCGAGACCAGCCGATTGGGCGCCCGCGCGCGCCTGCCCATGCTGCTTGGCCTGGGTGTGGCGGCCTGTGCCGTGGCGCAGGCATGGCTCTTCACCAGGCTGATAGCCGGCTTGCTCGGCCATGATGCCGGCGGCTGGTGGGACCTGATCGGTGCCGCAGGCCTGATGCTGCTCGCCGCCCTGCTGACCGCGGGGCAGGAAATCGCCCAGGCCGCGGCCGGCCGCGCCGCGCGCGCCGATCTGCGCGCCCGTGCCTTCGCGCGCCTGCTCGCTTTGGGGCCCGCAGACCAGCGCGCCGCCGGCGACAAGGCCACGCTGGTCGTCGAACGGGTCGAGGCGCTGGACGGCTACTTCGCCAAATGGCTGCCCGCAGCCGTGCTGGCGGTGCTGGTGCCGATACTGATCATCATCGCCATCGCGATGATCGACTGGGTCAGCGCGCTGGTGCTGCTGGTCATGGGGCTGCTGGTGCCGGTGGGCATGGCACTGGCCGGCATCGGCGCGGCGGTGGCCAGCAAGCGCCAGTTCGAATCGCTCGCCCGCCTCTCGGGCCGTTTCACCGACCGGGTGCGCGGCATCCCCACGCTGGTCCTGTTCAACCGCCAGGATGACGAGGCCCGCGCGCTCTCCACCCAGGCCGAGGAATTGCGCACGCGCACCATGAAGGTGCTGCGCATCGCCTTCCTCTCGACCGGCATTCTGGAATTCCTGTCGGCCGCGACGCTGGCCTATCTCGCCTGGCGGCATGGCGCGCATCTGGGCTCCGCGCACCCCAATCCGGTGGCCGCGCTCTGGGTGATCATGCTGGTGCCAGCCTTCTTCCAGCCTTTGCGCAATTTCTCCGGCGCCTATCATGAAGCCCAGACCGCCCGCGGGGCGGCGGCCGAACTCGCGCCGCTGCTGGCCGATGAAGCGGCCGGTGGCCTCAGGCTGGAGGCTGTCCCGCCGCGGGTGACCATCGCCTTCGACCAGGTGCGCCTATCCTATGCGCCCGACCGGCCGCCCGCGCTGGACGGCCTGTCGTTCAGCCTGGCCGCAGGCGAGACTCTGTTGCTGGCCGGCGCCTCGGGTGCGGGCAAATCCTCGGTCCTGGCGCTGCTGTTGGGGTTCCGCAGCGCGCAGGCCGGGCGCGTGGCCATCAACGGCCAGGATGTGGCGCTGCTGCAACCGGCGGAATTGCGGCGCCTCTCGGCCTATGTCGGCCAGCGCGCCCATATCTTCGCAGGCTCCATTGCCGAAAACATCGCGCTGACCCGACCCGACGCCACGCCCACTCAAATCCAGGCCGCCGCCGAGGCCGCGCAGGTGATGGAATTCGCGGCCGATCTGCCGCAGGGGCTGAACACCATCGTCGGCGATGGCGGCTTTGGCCTCTCGGGCGGCCAGGCGCAGCGCGTGGCCCTCGCGCGCGCCTTCCTGCGCGACGCGCCACTGGTGATCCTGGACGAACCGACGGCCAGCCTGGACCCCGGCACCGAAGAACTGGTGCTCGATGCGATCCGCAGGCTCTGCGTCGGCCGCACCGCCGTCATCGCCACGCATTCGGCGGCAGCACTCCGCGGCCTGCCCGGCCGCACCCTGCAACTCGAAGCCGGCCGCGCCAGCGGCCGCCGCATGGCGGGGGATTGAGAGGCCATGTTCGCTGATCTGCGCCGCGTCTGGGAGCTTTGGCAGCCACGCGGCAATTGGCTGGTGGTGGGCATCCTTGTCGCCATCGCATCAGCCTTGTCGGCGGTGGCGCTGCTGGCCTTGGCGGGCAAGGGCGTGGCGCTGGGTGTTGCGGCCGGCGGCGGGGCGATCGCCATCCTGCTGCTGCGCCCGCTGATGCTGCTGCGCCCGGCCCTGCGCTGGGCGGAACGCATGGCCAGCCACGAGGCCGCCTTCCGCGCCCTGGCCGATACCCGCGTGTGGTTCTTCCGCCGCATCGCGGAACGCCGGCCGGCTGGCCTTGGCCTGACGAGTGCCGGCGATGCGCGCGGGCGGTTCGTCGCCGATATCGAGGCGCTGGACGGGCTGTATCTGCGCGCCGTGCTGCCCGCAGCCGCGGCTGCGGCCGTTGTGCTGGCGGTGGCGATCCTGCTGGGTGCGCAGCCCTGGCTGGCCGCCGCCGTCACGCTGCCCTTGGCGGCGGCATTGCTGTTGCCGATCTGGCTCGCGCGCGATGCCGCGACATCGGCCGTCGCGGTCGCGACTGCGCGCGGGGCGGTCAACCGCATGGCGCTGGACCCGCTGATGGGCCTCCCTGAAACGCTCTCGGCCAATGCCGAGGGCCGGGCGGCAGGCCGGCTGGCGGCCGCCACGTCGCAGATGCACCTGGCCGAGGCACGGCTCGCCCGGCGCTCGGCCATCGGCGGTGCTTCAGGGTTTTTCCTGGCACAGCTGGCGCTGATCGGCGCGCTGGGCTGGGCGCTGGCGACCGGCAGTGCCGGCGGCGGCCTTGCGGTGCTGGGCCTGTTCATGGCACTCGCCGCAGCCGAGGCACTGGGCCTGGTGCCGCGCGCCGGCTCAGCCCTGGCCGGCGCAGCGGCCGCGGCAAGCCGGCTCTTCGCGCTGGCCGATCAGCCCGCGCCGGTGGCCGAGCCGGTTGTACCCGCGGCCTGTCCGGCCGGGCATGGCCTGCGCATCGAAGGGCTGCGCTTCGGCTGGGACGCCGATCGGCCGGTGCTGGACGGCCTGGAACTGGACTGGCGCGAGGGCGAGCGCATTGCCCTGCTCGGGCCTTCGGGCGCGGGCAAATCCACCATCGCGCAGCTATTGTTGAAGCTGGCCGCACCGCAGGCCGGGCGCATCAGTCTGGGCGGTGTCGATATCGCGGATTTGCCGGCCTCGACGCTGCGCGGCCGGATCGCCGCATTGACGCAGGATGCGCGCATTTTCGATGCATCGGTGGCCGAAAACCTGCGCATCGCGGCCCCCGAGGCACCGGATGCCGCGCTATGGCGCGTGCTGGCGCAGGTCGGCATGGCGGAATTGCTGCGCGCCCTGCCCGATGGGCTGGACACGCCCTGCGGCGAGGGCGGCGCGCGCTTCTCCGGGGGGCAGGCAAGGCGCATCGCATTGGCCCGCGCGCTGTTGCCCGCCGCTCCGCTGCTGCTGCTGGACGAACCCACCAGCGGGCTCGATGCCGAGACCGAGCGCGCCTTCCTCGAAACGCTCGAACTCGCCACCCGGGGGCGTTCTGTACTGCTGATCACGCATCGGCTGGTGGGGGTCGAGCAACCCGACCGCGTGCTGCGCCTGGCCGGCGGAAGGCTGCTGCCGGCGATGGCGTAACCTTGCGCGCCCCCCGCACGAACACCACCATCGCCTCTGCCTCGCAGGATCATCCATGACCCCTCCGCTCGACAACGCGCCCTTCGCACCGCTGGCGCCGGGCAAGTTCCACGACCCCAAGACCACGCTGAGGGGAGAACGACGTGCGGCGGTAGCGTTCGGCGGCCTGTCCACGCTGTGGGTCAACACCGGCACGCTGTGCAACATCACCTGCGCAGGCTGCTACATTGAGAGCAGCCCGAAGAATGACGCGCTGGTCTATATCGGTGCCGATGAGGTGCGCGGCTTCCTGGAAGAAGCGGCGGCGCGCGGCGAACCACTGACCGAAGTGGGCTTCACCGGCGGCGAACCCTTCATGAACCGCGACCTTCCGGCGATGCTGGAGGATGTGCTGGGCCGCGGTCTGAACGCCCTGGTGCTGACCAATGCAATGAAGCCCATGCGCCACCACGAGGACGCGCTGCTGGCCTTGCAGGCGCGGCACGGCGCGAGGCTGACGATGCGCTTGAGCCTGGACCACTTCACCGCCGATCTGCATGACGCAGAGCGCGGCCCGGGCAGCTTCGCCATCGCGCTGGACGGGCTGCGCTGGCTGGCCGGGCATGGCTTTCGCATCCATGTCGCCGGCCGTGCGGCCTTCGGCGATGCGCAGGCGCGCGAGGGTTTTCGCGCCCTCTTCGCCGAACACGCCATCCCGATCGATACCGATGACCCGGTCGCGCTGATGCTCTTCCCCGAGATGGATGCGCGCATCGATGTGCCTGAGATCACCGAGGCCTGCTGGGGCATCCTGGGTACATCGCCTGACAGCATGATGTGTTCGGGCGCGCGCATGGTGGTCAAGCGGCGCGGCGCGGCGCGGCCGGCCGTGCTGGCCTGCACGCTGATCGCCTATGACGCGCGCTTCGAACTCGGCGCAACATTGGCAGAGGCAGCGCGTCCCGTCCCGCTGAACCATCCGCATTGTGCGAAGTTCTGCGTGCTCGGCGGCGCATCCTGTTCCCGTTGACGTGGGGGCAGCGGCCGCGCCATCTGCGGCTGTGCCCTCCGATCCGATTCTGAACGAGGCCGAGACGGCGCTGCGGCGCGTCTTCGGCCATGAAGGCTTCCGCGGCCGGCAGGCGGAGATCATCGCGCATGTGCTGCGCGGTGGCTCGGGGCTGGTGCTGATGCCCACCGGCGGCGGCAAGTCGCTCTGCTATCAGGTTCCAGCGCTCTGCCTGGATGGGCTGACGGTGGTGGTC
>JAPLOK010000387.1 GCA_026400775.1 Alphaproteobacteria bacterium
CAAACCAATGTGCGCGGCCAGGCGCCACAGAGCGTCTCGCAGCTTTCGTTCCAGGTGATCCAGCCGCTGCTGGCCGGCGGCGGCGTTGGCTTCGGCATGGCGCCCGTGCGCATCGCGCGCATCAGCGAAAGCAACGCGCAGTTGCGGCTGAAGGGCAGCGTGATCGACCAGATCACCGCCATCATCACCGCCTATCGCAACCTGGTGCAGACGCAGGAACAGCTGCGCATCGCCGAAGCCAGCCTGCGCCGTGCGCGCGACTTGCTGGAGGTGAACCGCGCGCTGATCGCCGCCGGCCGCATCGCGCAGATCGAACTCATCCAGTCCGAGGCGTCGATCGCGCAGCAGGAATTGTCCCTGACCGCCGCACGCAACGCCAATGAGGGCGCGCGTCTGGCGTTGCTGCTGCTCATGGCGCTCGACCCGGCAAGCCGGATCTGGGCCAGCGAGCGGCCTAGCGCTGATTCCGTGCGCGTCGAACTGCCGCTCGCGCTCGAGGCGGCCTACAACAACCAGCCCGCCTATCTGCAGTCGCTGCTGGCGATCGAGATCAGCCGTATCCAACTGGATGTCGCGCGCAACCAGCGTTTGTGGGAGGTGAATCTGGTCGCCGGCGCGGGGCCGCAGGCGAGCGGGCTGGGCCGCGAATTGGTCGACACGATCGGCGCCCTGGGGCGTGTGCGCTCGGACTTCAACATCGGCCTGCAGGTGAACATACCGATCGGCCAGTTGCGCCGCGAGCAGGGTGAAGTGAATGCGACCGTCGCTTTGCGCCAAACGGAGCTGGCCGCGGAACAGGCGCGGGACCGCCTACGCCAACAGGTTGAAGACGCCGTGCGCAACCTGGAGGCGCAGCGCCGCCAGGCGGAACTGGCGCGCCGCTCACGCGAATTGGTGGCGCAGCAATTGCAGGCTGAGCTTGCCCGGCTCCAGGCCGGGCGGTCATCGAACTTCCAGGTTGTGTCGTTCCAGTCGCAACTGCAAAATGCCGAGAGTGCTGAACTCGGCGCCGTCATCGGCTATGTGAATGCGCTGACAACACTGGACCAGGTGCTGGGAACCACATTGGACACATGGCGGATCACGCTGAACCCGCCTTGAATGGCACGCGCATCGCCGCGCTCGAGGCCGCGCTGCACGAGGCCGAGCAGCGCCTGGGCTATGACATGTCCGGCGTGCTGGACAGCCTTTCGGATGGCGTCGTCATCATCTCGCCCGATGGCCGCATTCGTGCGCTCAACGCGTCTGGGCGTGCGATTCTGAGTGCGGGCGCCGGAGAGACACTGCGCGAAATCTTGCCACAGGATGGCGGTGGCGATGCCTTCCTCGACCAGGTGCTGGCCCCGATCACCGGCGAGGAACCGGCCGAGCGCGTGCGCTTCACGCGGGATGGCACAGTCCGCTGCCTGTCCATGCGCAGCCGCGCCTGGGTGATCGAGCGCGGCGCGGATGCCGGCCGCACGATGCTGACCGCGAGCTTCACTGACGTGACGGAGCTCGATCGCCTGGCCGAAGCCGAGCATGCGCTGAACCGCCGCCTGTCTGAACAGAACGCGCAATTACAGGGCGCCTATCGTGACCTTGAGACCGCAGCCGAGCAATTGCGCACCAACGCCCGGCGCCTGCAATTCCTGCGCCTAGGCGCCACGGTGCTGGTCTTCATGGTGTTCGCAGGCGCTGGCGCCTGGTCCTGGCTGTCAACGCGCGACGACTTCTTCAGCGCCGTCGCGCCCGCCGCGGCGGGCGACTCGATTGTTGTGCAGACGCGGCCGATCACCGCGCGCATCGCTGTGGTCGGCGCGCTGGATGCGGGCGCGACGGTCAGCGTGGTCGGCCCTTTCGACGGCTTGGTGCGCGAACGCATGTTCCGCTACGGCGGCGCCGTGGGGCGCGGCGAGCCGCTGTTGCGCATGGATGTCGCCGAGGTCGAGGTGCGGCTACGCGAGGCACGATCGGCGCTCATCCGCGCGCGCCAGCGCGTCGATGAGTTGCGCGGCTGGGAGAATGGTTTCGAGGCAGCGCGCGCACGCCGCCAATTGGCTGCGGCAGAGATGGAAGCGGCCGATCTGCGCACACGCGTGGGCAATAGCGCGTCACTGCTGGCCCGCGGCATCATCCCGGCAGAGGAACACCGCAACCTGCTGCAGCAACAGCGCACGCAGGCCTTGCAGATGCAGGCCGCACGCCAGGATCTGGAGAGCACACTGGCCCGTGGTGACCGCGAGCAGCTGCGCATCGCCGAGCTGGAACTCGCCAATGCGGAAGTGCGCGTCTCCGACCTGGAGCGCGACCTGACCAATGCCACGGTCAATGCGCCTGTCTCAGGCGTGGTGCTGCTGCCGGCGCAGCCGCAGGGCGGGCAGCGGGCGGAAACGATCGAAGTCGGCTCACGCGTGCAACGTGGGCAGAGCATGTTCACCATCGGCGATCTGGAAAGCTTCCAGGTCCGCGCGCAGGTCGATGAGATCGATATCGGCCGCGTGCGGGTGGGCCAGCCGGTGACCGTCACGGGCGATGCCTTCGCTGATGTCACGCTGCGCGGGGAGGTGACGTCCGTCGCTGCCCAGGCCAGCCAGGAACAAGGTCGCAGCGGCCTGCCGAGCTTCGGCGTGACCGTGCATGTCCGCGGCCTGTCGGCCGAGCAGCGCGCGCGGCTCGCCGTCGGCATGAGTGCGAATATGGCCATCATCACCTATGACAACCCGGCAGCCATCGTGCTGCCGCCCGATGCCATCCGCGAGAATGGCGATCAGCGGGTCGTGCGCGTGCGCAGCGGCGGCCAGGTCAGGGAGGTGCCGATCACGATTGGTGTGACCACACCGGACGGCGTTGAAGTGCGCGGGGCAGTCGCCGCCGGGGACGTCGTGCTGCGCTGATCGAAGCAAGTGACCAGAGATGACCCGGAATACTCGGGCACCCCGACAACTCTGGACAAGCGCCGAAGCAGGCCCCCTCCCGGCACCGTAGTTCGTTGATAAGGCCACAAGAGTTGACCAGTGAAAGGGGCCGGCGCTTGTTCACACATCGCCTGTCCGCCGCCGGCATCCCGCCCAGCTGCGCAGGCTGACTGACCCCGTGCGCGCTGTGGTCGCGGTTCGGCAGCTTCAGCGCCGCGCGGCCATCACGCAGGCCAGGTCGAAGGCGGCCTGCAGGGCGCCCGCGCGCGCGATGCCTTTGCCCTGGATGTCGAAGCCCGTGCCATGCGCGCAGGTGGTGATCGGCACCGGCAGCCCGCCTGCGACCGTGATGCCGCGCCAGAAGCCCATGAGCTTCATCGCGATCTGCCCCTGGTCGTGGTACATGGTGACGATCGCATCCACGTCGCGCGTGCCGCAGGCCTTGGGCTGTGCGCGCAAGAAGATGGTGTCTGCGGGGTATGGGCCTTCGCAGGGCAGCCCGCGGCGCCGCGCCTCTTCCAGCGCGGGGGCGATGATGTCGATCTCCTCGCGCCCGAAGGCGCCATTGTCGCCATTATGCGGATTGAGCCCGCAGACCGCGATGCGCGGCGCCGCGATGCCGGCCTGGACCAGCGCTTCATGGACCAACGCAATGGCGCCGATGATCTTGTCGGGCGTGATCAACCCGGCAACCTCGCGCAGCGCGATATGGCTCGTGACGCGGCAGGTCCAGAGCCCGTCAAGCACGTTGAATTCGCTGAGCGCACCCTGGTGGCCCAGCATCTCGGCGAACCAGTGCAACTCGTCCGCATGGCCCATCCCGGCCATGTGCAGTGAAGCCTTGTTGAGCGGCGCGAAGCAGATGCCGTCCACTACACCCTGCTGTGCCAGCGCCAGGCAAGTGCGCAGCGTGTCCAGCGCGTGCTGGCCGCCTTCCGCACTCGAATGGGCGCGCGGGATCGGCGCGGGGCGGCGCAGCGCGTGCAGCGCAATGCGGCCGGGCGCCAGCGCAGCGGGATCGTTCACCGGCGTGATCGGCAGTTCGACGCCTGCGATGCGCATCCCTTCCGCCAACTCGTCCGGGTCCGCCACCAGTAGCAACGCGGCCTTATCGCGGTTGGCCTGCTCGGTCAGCACCCGGGCCATGATCTCTGGTCCGATCCCGGCAGGATCACCGAGCACGAGGGCAAGGCGGGGCGTCATGCGGCGGTTCCGCCGGACAGTGACGATGCGCGTCGCGTCATGGTGGATGTCTCCGCGGGATGTCTGACCGTACGATCTGCCCGAGGCGATTGAGACTTGTCAACAGGTCTGATCACCAGACCAGTAGACCTGGCTCACGGCGCGCTGATACGCTGCGGGCCATGCGTGATGACCTGGCCCTGCTGCAGTCAGCCGTATCGAGACGCACGATGCGCGAGCAGATCGCCGACCGGCTGGCCGGCATGATCATGTCCGGTCTGCTGCGCCCGGATGACGCGCTGCCGGGCGAGCGCGAGCTTGCAGGCCAGCTCGACGTCAGCCGCGAGACGGTGCGTGGGGCGATCCAGACGCTGGCGGCGCGTGGCCTGGTCGAGGTCGCACAGGGCGCGCGTTCGCGCGTGCTGCCCGCCGCCAGCTGGTTCACCCGGCCGGCGGTTGCCGCCCGCTACAGCTTCGACGAGGTGCACGGCGCGCGACTGCTGCTCGAAGTCGCAGCCGCCCGCGAAGCGGCGCGCAATGCCAGCGCGGCAGCATGCGCGCGGCTACTGGAACTGGCAGCGGCCCAGGGCCGCGCGCTGGACGACCCGGCCGCCTTCCACATAGCGGGCGCGGAGTTCCATGCGACGCTGCAGCGCGCCGGCGGCAACCGCCTGCTCGCGGCCCTGCTGGCCGAGGCCTATGGCCAATCCGCGGCACTCAGCCACCAGGCCCTCGCCGCACCGGGCGCCATGCGCAGGTCCTGGCTCGATCACAGACACATCGCCACCGCTGTCGCAGCGCGCGACCCGGAGGCGGCCGCGCAGGCCATGCGCCGGCACCTCGACCGCATCAGCCGGGCCGCGAAGCGCGGCATTGGTCGGCGGGCCGCCGCGTAAAGCATGGCCATGGGCAAGGCCGGCTTCTTCTGCTTCGATACTCCGCACAATGGTCCAGCAAGGACCAGCACAAGGGAGCCGTCCATGAAGTTCCATCGCCGCACAACTATGGCTCTTGCCCTCGGTGGCCTCGCGCTGCCGGCACTGGTGCAAGCCCAGGGCAGCGCAGCCTGGCGGCCCACCCGGCCGGTGCGCCTGGTCGTGGCCGCCGCACCTGGCGGTTCCAACGATATCCTCGGGCGCATCATCGCCGAGCCCGCCAGCCAGATCCTCGGCCAGCCGGTCGTCATTGAGAACCGCGCCGGTGCCGGCAGCATCATCGGCAGCGAGGCGGTCGCGCGCGCGCCGGCCGATGGCTACACGCTGCTGATCAACAGCTCGCTCGCCACGCTGCCCGCTGTCGTCGCGAACATGCCCTACGACACGCTGGGCGATTTCGACGGCGTGGCGGTGGCCGGCTTCTCGCCGCATCTGCTGGTGGTCAATCCGTCCGTGCCGGCGCGCACGGCGCAGGAATTCATCGCGCTGCTGCGCGCCAATCCGCGCCGGCTGAACTACTCCTCGGCCGGTCCCGGCAGCGGCCCGCATATCGGCGGCCTGGTGCTGATGGCGCGCATGAACGTGGAGGCCGAGACCGTGCATTACCGCGGCGGCGGACCCAGCGTCGCAGCACTGCTGACGGGTGAGGCGCAGTTCGGCACACCGACCATGGCGTCCGCGATCGGGCAGGTGCGCGGGGGCGCATTGCGCGCGCTGGCCGTGCTGGCGGATCAGCGCAGCCCCGCACTGCCCGACGTGCCCAGCGCCCCGCAGGCCGGCATGCCCGGCGTCATTCATGAGGAGTTCTTCCCGATCGTGGCGCCGCGGCGCACGCCGCCGGCCGCGCTCGCCGTGCTGGGCGATGCCTTCCGTCAGGCCATCCAGCAGACCGCCACGCGGGTCAATGAACTGACAGGCGTGGTCCCCCGCACCGGCTTCGAAACCAGCGCGCAGGTGATGGCGCTGGTGCGCGATGGCGTGGAGATCAACACGCGCCTGCTGCGGCCGAAGATTGGGACCTGGCGGTGCTGGACGGTGGTGACCTGGGCGTTATCAGCCGCCTGGGGTTGATCTCCTCAGAGCCTGACTCAAAAGACCTATGCCCTTGCCAAGCGCCGGAGATCGATTGGATAGCGGCGAGGTTCTCGCAATCTTTGGCGCGGCGTTGGTTGCGGTCGAACCACGAGAAGGGCAGCCCACGCCCAATGGCGCCGCGTTGCCGATCAGCTCAGGCCCAAGGTGCCGAAACTCGCAGAGTTGGTGGACATCGCCGAGCAAGACGTCCTGGCCTATGTGGATGCCCCGCGCGAGGACTGCGCCAAGATCCACAGCACGATCCCCGTTGAGTGCCTCAACGGCGAGATCAAGCGACGCACCAATGTCGTGGGCATTTGTCCCAACGTTTGTGCGCCGGAGGCAATCAAAGCAATCACACGGCTGATAGGCACCATTCTGCTGGAGCAGTCCGACGAATGGGCCACGCAGCGGGCAGCGGCAAGCTGCTTGGCGGGACGGCGGCGATGCCCGCCAACAGCAGCGCGGTCGGCTCGTCTAGCGCAGTCAGCCTGTGCGGACCGCGGTCATGGCGGGGTGACCAGCGGCGCGCAGACGAGGCGCTCGCCCTGCGGTGTCGCCAGCGCGCCCACCACGGCATCCACGCCATAGGCTGCGCGCAGGCGGGCCGGGGTGATGAGGTCGGCAGGCGGCATGGGGCCGGTCATCGCGCCCCCATGCAGCAGCATGGCCGCATCGGCAACCAGCAGCGCATGGTCCGGGTGGTGCGTCGTCATCAGCACGGCGAGGCCGTCACGCACGGCGAGAGCGCGCACCTCGCGCAGCACCAGCGCCTGGTTGCCGAAATCGAGGCTCGCCGTTGGTTCATCGAGCACCAGGCAGCGCGCGTCCTGGACCAGGGCGCGGGCGATCAGCACGAGCTGGCGCTCGCCGCCCGAAAGCTCCGTCACGGGCCGATCCGCCAGGTGGGAGATGCCCAGCCGATCGAGTGCCGCCTCGGCCAAAGCGAGATCGCGCGCGCCCGGCGCTGCAAGCAAGGGCAGGCGCGCCGCGCGACCCATCGCCACCACCTCGCGCGCCGCATACGCGAAGCCACCCGGCGCCGCCTGCGGCACATAGGCGAGGCGATGCGCGACCTCGCGCCGCGACAGGGAGGCGAGCGGCGCCGCATCGAGCCGGACCTCGCCGGCCAGCGCCGGGATCAGGCCGAGCAGCGTGCGCAGAAGCGTCGTCTTGCCGCCGCCATTCGGTCCCAGCAGGCTCAGCACCTGGCCGGTCTCCAGCGTGAAGGAGATTCCGGCCGCGACGACGCGCCGCCCATGGCCAACAGACAGACCCTGCGCTGCGAGCAGCGTTGTCATGCCGCACCACCTCGCCTTGCGCGCACCAGCAGCCAGAGGAATAGCGGCGTGCCCAGCACCGCGGTGAGGATGCCGAGCGGCAATTCGGTGCGCCCCGCGACGCGCGCGAGCGTGTCCACGGCCAGCAGGAAGGCGGCGCCGAGCAACGCCGAGAGCGGGATCAGCCGGCGCAGATCCGGCCCGCCCAGCATCCGCGCCATGTGCGGCACGACCAGCCCGATCCAGCCCACCGCGCCGGCGAGCGCGGTGACCGCGGCGGTGGCCAACGTGGCGCCCGCGACCGCGAAAGCCCGCAAGGCCGTGGTGTTCACGCCGAGCGCTCGCGCCTCGTCCTCGCCCAGCGTCAGGAGGTTCAACCGCCAGCGCAGCAGCAGCAGCACGACCAGGCCGAGCAGCGCCGCGGGTGCGGCGGCGAGGATGTCCTCCCGCGTCGCCGCCGAGAGCGTCCCGAGCAGCCAGAAGGTGATCGCCGGGAGCTGGTTGTACGGATCGGCGAGGATCTTCAGGAGGCTGATCGCCGCCCCCATCAGCGCGCCCAGCGCGATGCCGGCCAGGATCAGCACCAGCACCGGGTCGCCTTGGCCGCGCACGGCGCTCGACAGCGCGGCCACGGCCGCCACCGCCGCGATGCCGCCGGCAAAGGCCAAGCCCTGCACTGCTGCCACCGGCAGGCCGAGAAAGATGCCGAGCACCGCGCCGAGCGAGGCGCCGGCCGAAACGCCGAGCAGGTCGGGCGAGGCGAGCGGGTTGCGGAACATGCCCTGGAAGGCCGCGCCGGCGGCCGCGAGCGACGCGCCGACCAGGATCGCTGCCCCCACCCGGGGCGCGCGGATGTTCCAGAAGACGATGGCCGGCGTGCCGGTCTCGGCGCCGGTCAGGATCGCCCAGAGCTGCCCCGGCGCGATCGGGAAGCGACCGACCGCCAGCGCCCCCAGCACCGCGACGACGAGGGCCGCGACGCCGACGCCCCAGGCCAGCGCCCCACGCTTCGAGCCTGAGTGCCTCACGCCGGCAAGGCGGGGCGCAGCAGCGCCTCGATCTGCGCGGGCTCCGGGCGGCGGTGATAGAACAGGGCGTGGAACGCGGCGACGGCTTCCGCCAGCCCCGCGCGCGGCCGCAGCCCGAACAGCACCGGCAGCCAGATCAACCCGAGCAGGCGGTTCACCGCGGGCGGGAAATCCACCCAGCCGAAGGGCAGGCCCGGCGCCAGCGCCACGCGCCCCGCGCGCACCGCAGGCACCGCGGACCAGAGCCGGTCGGTCTTCGCGGTCGTCATGAAGTCAGGATGGATGGCGATGATCCAGTCCGGGTTCCAGGCGAAGACCTGCTCCATCGAGAATTGCACCAGGCTGCCGGCGCCAAGCGCCGAGGCGGCGACGTTCTCCGCGCCCGCGAATTCGATGATCTCGGTGTTGATCGAGCCGGCGACCCCGGTCTCCAGCCCGCGCGGGCCGCGCACATAGAGCACGCGCGGCCGCCCACGCGCGCGCAGCGCCTCGGCCGCGGCGACGGCCTCGCCCAGGATGCGCTCGGCCACGGCGGCCCGCGCCTCGGCGGCGTCGCGGCGGTCGAGGATGTCGCCGAGCAGGCGATAGGTCTCGGGGATCTTCGGCAGCGCGCCGTCGAGCAGCAAAGTGGGCAGCCCGGTCTGCGCCCGCACGCGCTCGGCCAGCGAGACGAAGACCGGCCGCACCGAGCCGTAGTCGAGCACGAGGTCGGGCCGCTGCCGCAGCACGGCCTCGATATTCGCGGTGTTGTCGCGGCCGGTCAGGCGCCCGATCTCGGGCAGGGCGGCGGCCTCGGGCAGCATGAAGGCGGCTTCGGCCGGGCGTGGCGGCCGGGCGGGCCAGCCGGCCAGCAGGTCCGGCGCCAGTGTATAGAGCAGGATTGCCGCGGGCGGGCCGGCCGGAAAGACGCGCGTGACGCGGTCCGGCACAGCGATCCGCCGGCCTGTTGCGTCAGCGACCTGCCGCTCCGCCCGCGCGGGCGTGCCGACCAGCGCCGGTGCGGCCAGCAGGGCGCGGCGCGGGATCATCCCTTGGTGCCGACCATCACATCGGAGGCCTTGATCACCGCTACAGCCTCGCCGCCGACCGCAAGGCCCAGATCCTCGGCGGATTCATTGGTGATGGCGGCGGTGACGACGACGTCGGGCGCCACTTCGATCGTAACATGCGTCGTGGTGACGCCCTTGCGGATGCCGGTGATGGTGCCGGGGAACTGGTTGCGGGCGGAGAGCTTGAGCATGTCCATGCCTTTCACGGATCAGCGGGCTGGCAGGCCTGGTGCGACGAAGCCGTGGCGATCCAGTATGGCCTGTCCGGCAGGAGATAGGAGGAACATGGCGAAGCGCACGGCCTCCGGCCGGTCCGACAGCAGGATCAGCCCGTAATCCGCGCCGACCGACAGCGCCTCCGGCACCGCGACCTGTCGCAGCGACGTATCGGCCGCGCGCGCCAGTACGGCGTTGGTGCAGTAGGTCAGGAACAAATCGGTCGCGTTGCGCTCGAATTGCCAGGCGTAGAGGTCGCGCCCCTGCGGCGGGCGCGGGCTGTCGGGCCCGCCGGTCAGCAGCAGCGCCTTGGCTTCCAGCGCCGCGCGCGCGCCAGGACGAACAGCCTCCGCCCTCCCGAACAGCGCGAAGGCGTAGTCGCCGGCAGGATCGGCGCGCGGCGTCGAGGTGCCGAGCCGCAGCGCGGGGTCGAGCATGCGCTCCAGCAGCGTAGCCGGCGTCACGTCGAGCCCCGCCCGCGCGATGGCGCACAGCGCGTTGCGCGCGAAGAGCACGGTCGGGCGGTTGCGCTCGCGCCCCACCGCTTCCGGATGCTCCATGTTCGCGGAAGCAAAAACCTCGAAGGGCTCACCGCCGGCGATGCGCTGTCGCAGCAATCCGGAGGGCGCGTAGGTTTGCGTGACCGCGCCGCCGCCTGGTGCACGTTCGAAGGCCTGTGCCACCTCGGCGAGCGCCGCCCTCAGCGAGCCGGCGGCGGCGAGACGTACCGGCTCGGCGGCGGCCGGCATGGCGAAGATCAGGGCCCCCAGAAGAGCCGCGAGCCTCACGAAGTCGGCTCAGCCTGGGTCGCGTTCGGGAAGAACAGCTGCTCGCCATTGATCTGATAGGAAGCAATGGCGCGCTGCCCGGCAGGCGAGAGAATCCAGTCAATGAAGCGCTGGCCGTCGGCGACCTTCACATGCGGGTGGCGCTGCGCATTCACCAGCATGACGCCATACTGGTTGAACAGCCGCGCATCGCCCTCGACCAGGATGCGCAGCTCCTGGCGATTGCGGAAGCTGAGCCAGGTGCCGCGGTCGGTCAGGACATAGGCATTCTGCGCCGCCGCGGTGTTCAGCGCCGGGCCCATGCCCTGGCCGACTTCGCGGTACCACTGGCCCCGGCCGGCCGCCGGATCGACGCCGGCGAGCTGCCACAGTCGGAGTTCCGCCGCATGGGTGCCGGATCGGTCGCCACGGCTGATGAAGGGCGCGCGCGCCTGGGCGACACGGCGCAGCGCATCGTTGGTATCGCGCAGGCCGTTGACCCGCGCCGGATCCGCGGCAGGCCCGACGATGACGAAGTCGTTGAACATCACATGCCGGCGCGGCCCACCGAAGCCCTCGGCCACGAAGCGCTCCTCGGCGGCACGGTCATGCACGAACACCACATCGGCATCGCCACGGCGGCCGACATCCAGCGCCTGTCCAGTGCCGAGTGCGACGACGCGCACCGTGATGCCGCTCTCGGCCGTGAAGATCGGCAGGATGTGGCGGAACAGGCCGGATTGCTCGGTGCTGGTCGTGCTGGCGACGGTGATGAAGCGCTCCTGCGCGGATGCAGCGCCTGGCAGGAGAAGTGCCGCAGCAGCGGCAGCAAGGAACAGGCGGCGGAACATGGCGGGTCTCCCGGATGGGCCCGTCACCACAGCAGTTCGCCGCGCAGGAAGGCGGCGGCGTCTGGTGTGGCGGGCTGGTTGAAGAAGGTGGCGGCCGGCGTCTGCTCGCGCAGGCGGCCGCCGTTGAGGAACAGCACTTCGCCCGCCAGGCGACGGGCCTGGCCAAGGTCGTGCGTGGTCATGACGATCTTGGTGCCGCGCGCGGCGAGTGTGCCCACGATCTCCTCCACCGCGCGGGTGGCCGCGGGGTCGAGGCTGGCGCAGGGCTCGTCGAGGAACAGCACCTCCGGCGCCAGGGCGGCGGCGCGGGCCAGTGCCAGGCGCTGCTGCTCCCCGCCTGACAGCCGGCGCGCCGGGCGGTCGGCGAGTGCTGCGAGGCCCACGATCTCCAAGGCAGCGCGGGCGCGGGGTTCGCGCTCCGCGGCCACGACGCCGGCCAGCTTCAGCGGATAGGCAGCATTGGCCAGCACGCTGCGTCGCAGCAGCACTGGCCGCTGGAACACCATCGCCTGGCGGCGAGCGGCTTCACCCGCCCAGAGGACGCGACCTGTGCCTGGCGGCAGCAGCCCGTGCAGCAGCCGCAGCAGCACGGATTTCCCGGCGCCGTTCGGGCCGACGATGATGCTGGGCGATCCGGCCTCGAGGGTGAGCGACACGTCGGACAGGATGGCGATCCCGCCGGCGGAGAAACCCAATCCTTCGGCACGCAGCGGCAGGATGGTGTCGGGTGCGCGCATCACGCCCCCGATGGCCGAAGCGCCGATTGACGCGGAGGGTTGAATCGGTCGCGCATCACGCCCCAGCCCGGGTGGCAAAGTCGCGCGAGGCCTGCGCGAGCGCGTTCACGACCAGCACGATCGACATCAGCACCATGCCGAGGGCAAGCGCCAGCGGCAGGTTGCCCGCGCTCGTCTCCAGCGCGATCGCGGTGGTCATCACCCTGGTGAAGCCCTCGATATTGCCGCCCACGACCATCACGGCACCCACCTCGGCGCAGGCGCGACCGAAGCCAGCCAACAGCACCGTCAGCAGCGCGAAGCGGCCATCCCACAGCAGCGTCGGCACGGCGCGCGCGGGGCCGGCACCGAAGGAGCGCAGTTGCTCCGCATATTCCTCCCACAGCCCTTCCAGCACCTGGCGCGACAGGGCGGCGAGGATCGGCGTGATCAGCACGGCCTGGGCGATGATCATGGCTGACGGCGTGAAAAGCAGGCCAAGATGCCCAAGCGGGCCGGAGCGTGACAACAGCAGATAGATCAGCAGCCCGGCCACCACGGGCGGCAGGCCCATCAGCGCGTTCAGCAATGTCAGGATTACGCCTCGCCCCGGGAAGCGGGCGACCGCCAGCAGCGCGCCAAGCGGCAGCCCGATGAGAGCCGCGATCAGCAGGGCGGAGAAGCTGACCCGCAGCGACAACAGCACGATCTGCGCCGTCGCCGGGTCGGCGGTGAGCACAAGGTTCAGCGCGGTCGCGGCGGCGGCTCCGAGGTCGTTCACGGCAAATTCCCAGCTTAACCGCAAACTGCGTTCGGAAAGCCATTGGGTCAATTGGCTTGGGGCTTGACGAAAACCCAGCATATGCCGTTTTCTGCTAACATATGCCCGATATCCTGACCCTGCGCGAGGCGGCCGAGTTTCTGCGCCTGTCCGAACGCTCGCTTTACGACCTGGCACGCTCGCGCCGCGTGCCGGCAGCTCAGCTTGGTGGCAAGTGGCTGTTCCCGCGCGCCCAACTGGAACGGTGGCTGACCACCCAGGCTGACGGGCCGGAGGCTGACCCGCGGCTCGATCCCCCGCCGATCCTGGCCGGCAGCCATGACCCGCTTCTCGATTGGGCCGTGCGCCAATCCGGCTGCGGCTTAGCGCTGCGCGTCGGCGGCAGCCTCGATGGCCTTTTGGCGCTGACCACGGGCGACGCGATGGCGGCGGCGATGCATCTGCGCGACCCGGACACCGGCGCCTTCAACGAGCCCGCCGCGCGTGACACCCTGGCGCGTCGGCCCATGGTCGGCATTGTCTGGGCATGGCGGTCACAGGGGCTCATTCTGCCTGCTGGCAATCCCCGTGGTGTCCAGGCCATCCCGGATTTGGCGCGACCGGGCATCCGCGTTGTCGGGCGGCAGTCACGCGCAGGCAGCCATGTGCTGCTGGTGCATCTGCTGGGCGAAGCGGGCATCCGGCTCGATGCCGTGCGGTTTCTGTCCGAACCGGCGCTGGCCGAGGACGAGGTTGCCGCCGCGGTGCAGGAAGGACGCGCCGACGTAGGCTTTGGCATCGGCGCCGAGGCCGCCGCGCGCGGGCTATGCTTTGTGCCGCTGTTCCGCGAACGCTTCGACCTGGTGATGGAGCGGCGCCACTATTTCAGCGCGCAGTTGCAGCGACTGATGCGCTTTGCCCGCCAGCCCGACTTCGTGGCGCGCGCAAAGCGGCTGGGCGGGTATGACGTCGAAAAGAACGGGGACGTCAGTTTCTGTCTGTGAGGTCGCGGCCGACAGCGGCAGCCCGGGGCCAAGGGCCTTTCCGGCTGATCAGCCTGTCGGCGCGAAGGCGCCGCATGCCCGGCGGGTCCAGGCAGCCCCCGGCACCGGCTGCGGCAAGATCATGCAGGGTCGCATGATCTTCGAAGAGGGTTGAAGTTTCGAAAATCACGTGACAGCCTGTCGCCGCGCTGACCAAGGCCCGAAGCCCGGGCCCTGGCAGCGTGCCGGGCCCCGTGTCCGGCCTCGGCTCAGGGAGGAACACCAAGAATGGCACGCGGTTTCACGCCCGGCGCGCGCGCGCCGCGTTTCTCGCGCCGGTTGCTACTGGGCGGCGCGGCTGCGCTGGCCGCCAGCCCCGCCCTCGCCGCCTATCCCGAGCGCCCGATCACGCTTTTGCATGGCTTTGCTCCGGGCGGCTCGGCCGATGCGCTAGCGCGCGTGCTGGCGGTGTCCATGGGCAGCCTGCTGGGCCAGACCGTCGTGGTGGAGCCGCGGGCGGGCGCGGGCGGCATGGTGGCCTCGGCCGCACTCAGCCGCGCGACCCCCGATGGCCATGTGCTCGGCCTGATCACCGGCGGTCATGCAGTCGCCGCGGCCTTTGGCCGCAACCTCACCTTCGATCCGGTGGACGGGTTCAACTGGATCTCCCGCGTGGTGGAGTTCGGCTTCGTCATCGCGGTGCGGGCCGATCACCCGGCGCGCGACCTCAGGGCTTTGTTGCAGATGGCTAATCGGCCGGGCGGGCTGACATTCGGCTCCGCCGGGGTCGGCTCCACGCATCATCTGGCCGGCGAGTTGCTGGGCGCCATGTCGGGCGCACAGCTGGTGCATGTGCCCTATCGTGGCGAGTCGGACGCCATCACCGGGCTGATGAGCGGCGATCTTGCCTGCGCCATCATCACCACCGTGACCGCCGGGCCGCAATTGCAGTCCGGCCGGCTGCGCGCCCTGGCCGTGACCGCGCCCGAGCCGGTCGCGGCCTTCCCCAGCGTGTCCCCGGCCGGCGAGACGGTGCCCGGCTACGCGGTGACCACCTGGGCGGGCCTGGCGGGCCCTGCCAACCTGCCCGGCGCGGTGCAGCAGAGGCTGCATCAGACTGTGATGACGCTGGCCGAGCAGCCAGAGCATCGCAGTCGGCTGGCCGCACTGGTGGATGGGCGCGTGCGCACCAGCACGCCCGAGGAACTGCGCAGCCTGGTCGCCAGCGAAATCTCGCGCTGGCGCGAACTGATCGGCAGCCGGCAGCTGCAGGCCGGCTAGGAGCCTGCCTGAGGATGCTTGCCGACTTGGCGAATGAGGCAGCCGTGGACGTGGTAGGCCTGTGCGATGGAGGCGTTCAAGCTGCCTTGTGAAGCTTGAGCATGTTTTGGGCGGTGCAGAGCATGGCCCATTCACCTCTGACCTTTGTAAGGCCGCGGAGCAGGAACTGCCAGAAGCCGCTGGCCTGTTTGATCTGCACCAGGACCGGCTCGACGACCTGTTTTCGCAGCCGATGTCGACTTCTGCGCCCGGCGCGGCGGATCTTATCGGCCATGGCCTGCATCAGCGGCTTGCGCTTGAGCACCCGCCCGGCAGTTGTATCAGCCTCGCCATGGCGGTGACGTTGGCCTTGGTTGCGCAGCCGCTATCGCCTGACACCTCCCGCGGCTCGCGGCCGAGGTTCGATCGGGCTTGATCCACCAGCGGGGCCAGGCCGGCGTAGTCGGCCGGATTGGTGGCCAGCCGTTGGGCTACGATGATCTGCCGCGCAGCATCGATCGCGATCTGGCCGTTGTAGCCGGCGATGAAGCCGCCGCCGCTCGGCATGATCCGGCTGTCGCCATCGGTGAAGCTGCGCTGGGCCTGGTTTGGAGTGGTACGGTCGGGCGGCGTGTCGGCCATCACAGCCCCGTTCGAAGCACTGCTTTGAACCATCACACGCCCGGGCCAATTGCCGGCTGGCGTAGACACCACGTCTCTAGCCGGAGAGCAGTAGCGCCACCAGCAGGCCGCGCTGATACGGCGGCTGGCCTTGACCTGCCACTTGTAGAAGCCAGTGATCGCAGACAGGTCCAGCGCCTCATGCACCGTGTTCCGTACGAAATGCGCGAGATGGCCGGGTAACAAGAACTCATGCACCGAGGGCGGCAACTGCCATGTCTGATACCCAGAGGTGGCTCGGTTTCTCGCTACAGCGTTTCGGTTCCGATAAGTGCCTTCCCTGCCGGTTGATATGCACGTGGCGCCGATGCCGCGGTGTCGCGCAGGGCGGGCGTAGCCCGACCGGAGCGGCGCCGCGGCATCGGCG
>JAPLOK010000507.1 GCA_026400775.1 Alphaproteobacteria bacterium
CAGCCGGTGCGACACGATAATCAGCGTGCGCCCATGCGCCATGTCGGCGAGGTTGCGGTTGACCAGCGCCTCGCTCTCAGGGTCGAGCGCGCTGGTCGCCTCGTCGAACACGAGCAGCCGGGGCGCGGTCAGCAGCGCGCGCGCGATGGCGATGCGCTGGCGCTGCCCGCCGGAGAGATTGGCGCCCCCCTCCTCCACCGCCGTCTCGTAGGACAGCGGCAGGCGGCGGATGAACTCCTCAGCGCCCGCAAGGCGCGCGGCGGCGACAACCTCTTCCAGGCTCGCCTCCGGCCGGGCGGCCGCGATGTTGTCGCGGATGCTGCCGCGGAACAGCAGGTTCTCCTGCAACACCACGCCGATGCTGCGCCGAAGATGCGCGAGGTCGATGTGCCGGATGTCCATCCCGTCCAGCAGGATTAGCCCCGCTTGCGGTGCCTCGATCCCTTGCAGCAGACGCGTCAGCGTGGTCTTGCCGGAGCCTGATCGCCCAACCACGCCGATCACCTGCCCGGGCTGCACCTGGAACGACACCCGATCCAGCGCCGGCACCAGCGCACCCGGATAGGTGAAGCCCGCGCCCTGGAATTCCATTGCGCCGGACAGTGCGGGGCGCGCCGGGCGCGCCTGGCCCGCGCGTTCGGGGGCGCGGTCCATCACATGTGCCAACATCCGCACCGACAGCGCGGCTTCCTGGTATTCGCCGATCAGTGCGACGATCTGCACCAGTGGCCCCGAGACACGGGTAGACAGCATGGTGAAGGCGACCAGCGCACCAAGGCTGAGCTGGCCGCCAAAGACCAGCATCGCGCCGACCGCGATGACGGCCACCTGCATCAATTTTTCCAATAGGCCCGTGGTCGCGCTGGCGAAGGCGCCGACGCCGCCCACTTCCAGCTGGCGGCGCACGGAGGTGGTCAGCGATGAATCCCAAGCGCGTTGGCGCGAGGGTTCGAGGACGAGCGCCTTGACCGCGCGCATATTGTGCAGCGTTTCAACGAGTTGGGCCTGGCGCTCGGCCTCCGCGGCATAGAGGGCGTTCAGGCGGCGGCGGAAGAGCGGCACCAGGGCCGCGATGCACAACGCGATGGCGGCGGCAAAGCCCAGGACCACGGCGGTCAGCACCGGGGAGTAGATCAGCAGCAGCACGATCAGGATCGGCAGGAGGGCGGCGTCCAGCAACACCTGGAACAGCCGTCCGGTCAGGAACTGGCGCAGCTTTTCGGTCTGCTGCATGTGCCGCGCCAGCACGCCCGCGGCGGTGGTTTCGAACACGTTCAGCGGCAGTGAGAGCAGGTGGCCGAAGGCGCGCGAGCCGAGCCTGGCATCCACCTTGCCGCCGGCCAGCAGCATCAGCCGTTGCCTGACATAGCCGAAGCTGGCATCGAAGACCGCGAGCAGGATGAAGATCGCGACCACGACGTAGAGGGTGTTCCAGGCTTCATGCGTGATCACGCGGTCGATCAGGACCTGCAGCAGCATGGGGATGGCGAAGCCGATTAGGTTCGCAACCACCGCCGCGGCTGCGACGCCGTAGAAGAGCGAGCGGTGGCGCAGCAATTCGGGGATGAACCAGCGCAGGCCGAAGGGTTGGTTTTCCTCCGTCAGGCGCGGTGCGCGGCGGGTCAGCAGCAGGGTGCCTGACCATTCCTCCATGAAGCGCGCGCAGGGGATGAGGTGCACGCCATCATGTTCGCGCCGGGGGTCCAGGACGGCGGCGGCGCCATCATCGGTGGCGGGGGCAGCCTGGACCAGGACCAGCCAGCGCCCATCCTTCATCAGCGCGAGCGCGGGGTAGGCCTGGCCGAGCGAGGCCGCCTTGCGCCAGGTGCAGCGGGGCATGATGCGCGTGCGCATGCCCGCAGCCTCGAGTGCTGCGCGCAGCGATGCGGTCATGTCGCCTTCGACGATCTTGGGCAGGCCATCGGGTGCCAGATGCACCCCATGATGCGCCGCGATCAGGAAGGCGCAGCGCAGCGCCGTCAATTGCGGTGCGAGCGGGGTTGCGGCCTGGGTCACGCGGCAAGAATGCGCTGGGTGGGGTAAACAAGGGGTTAGTGTGGGAAGGGGAAAGCGGGGTGGGCATGGTTTGTGCGGGCTTGGGCGATACCCCTATTGCGGCGTATCAAACCCTGACCCGCTCCCCGGCTGCACAAACCTCCGACTATCCCCGATCACCCCCACCACACGGCCCTGCCGGCAGCCGGCCATGCACGCCTCATCCGCCGTATCCGGCCGCGCCTCCAGCACGAACCCATCCCGGTTCGGCATCCGGACCTGGGCCAGACTATCCTGGTCCATCACCGCCTCCCCCTCGATCAACTCGTTCAGGTAGAGGACATAGGCTGTGATCGCGTAATACTCATCCACCGTCAGGCTTTGCGGCGCCGCATAGGGCATGGCGCGGCGGATATAGTCGAACACCGCCGGCGCGTGCTGCCAGGCCGAGCCCACCGTGCGCTTGGGCTCACCGCTGTTCAGGCTGCCGCGCCCGCCGATCAGCGCCGGCCAGCGATCCACGCCCTCGCCGAAATCGCCATGGCAGGCGGCGCAATGGGTGACGTAGAGCTCCTCGCCCTCCCGCGCCGTGCCGCGCCCGCGCGGCAGGCCCGCGCCATCGCCCCGCGCATCGATATCCCATCCGACGATCTGCTCGGGGCTGGCTGGCCGGCCGATCCCCGCAATGGGCGCGGGCAGCGCCACGCGCGGCGCAGGCCATGGCACATCGGCGGTGGTGCGCGGGCCAGGCGGTGCCTCGAAGGGCCGGTACAGCTCGACGGGCTGCGCCAGTGCCACGCCCATCAACAGCGCCAAGGCGCTAATCGATCTGAACATTCACCACCGTCCCATCGGGTTCCACCAGCCAGGTGTGGATGCTGTTCTTGTGGTAGATGCTCTCGGTCCCACGCGCGGCGCGCAACGCCGTGATGGTGGGCTGCACGCGCCCATGCTCATCCATCGCGCGCGATTGCAGGAAGGCGCGCTGCCCCTCCTGCCATTCCCAGGGGATGCGGAACCGCGTCAGCGACTTGGACAGCACAGGCTCCGCCAGTTCCGCCGTGCGCCAATTGTCGCCGCCATCGACCGAGACATCCACCCGCCGCACCCGCCCCGCACCCGACCAGGCCAGCCCCGAAATCTCGACGAAGCCCGGCCGTCCGCGCAGCGATTTTTCCGGACAGGGCGCGGTGATCACGCTGTTCACTTCATTGACGAAGGTGAATTGCCGGCTCAGCCCATCGGGCATCAGGTCCGCATAGGTGCGGGTTTCCCAGCGGGTGAACCAGGGGCGGTCCCCCACCTCGATCCGGCGGATCCACTTGATCCACATATTGCCTTCGTAGCCCGGCAGCACCAGGCGCGCTGGGTAGCCCTGCTGCGGGCGCACCGCCTCCCCGTTCTGCGCATAGGCGATGAAGGCGTCGTCCAGCGCCTTGGCCAGCGGTACGCTGCGCGCGAGGTGCGAGGCATCGCCGCCTTCCGCCAGCAGCCATGAGGCGCCGGGCCGCAGCCCCGCCTGCGCCAGCAGCACGCGCAAGGACACGCCGGTCCATTCGGAGCCCGACAGCATGCCATGGGTGAATTGCACGCCCGACATCTGCGCGCCGCGCCATTCCATGCCGCCATTGGCCGGGCATTCGATGAAGCAGATGCGCGAGACTTGCGGCAGGCGCTTCAGATCCTCCAGCGTGAAGACCAGCGGGCGTTCGACCAGGCCATGGATCATCAGTCGGTAGTCATCGGGCGGGATGTCCGGCACGCCGCCATGATGGCGTTCGAAATGCAGGCCCGAGGGCGTGATGATGCCCTGCATGTCGGCCAGCGGCGTAAACGAGACGGAGGACACCCGATCGGGCGTCAGCCACGGCACATAGCGGCGCGTCGCGGTCTCATGACGCGATCGCGTGCCATAGGGTTCCTCGATCACGCCGGGGCCGAGTGCCGCGCCCCATTCGGGCAGCGCGGGCGGCGCGGCTGCGGCAGCCGGGAGCGCACCGGCCGCGAGTATCGCGCTGCGCCGTGTCGCTGGCGCCATCAGTCGAGCGCGAACATCTCGCGCGTGATGGCCTCGTACCAGCCATCCGCGTAGATCGCCTCCAGGCGCCGGTGCTCCGCCGCGCGCGCGCCGAGTGCGTTGTTGCGCGGCGAGATGCCGCCCGAGTTCGGCACCTCGATCAATCGCGCGGGCTCGGCGCGGAACACGCCCACGATGCTGATGCCGTAATCCGGCCCGACATGGCTGTAGCAGGTGTTGAAAAACACCGGTGCCGGGCCCTCGCGCCGGGCCAGTTGTGCGGCGGCGACACTGACTGCGTGCTTCGCGTGCGACGACGCGACGAAGCCCGATTTCGGCATCGGTGCGGCGATGGTCGCATCGCCCACCACGAACACATTGGGCACCAGCGTGCTCTCGAATGTCGTAGGCCTGATCGGGCACCAGCCGCTGTCATTGGCCAGCCCCGCATCCCGCGCAATCCGCGCCGCCATCTGCGGTGGGATGATGTTGACCGCGCCACCGCGCACACGCTCGCCGAATTCGGTCTCCACTTCCATCGTCGCAGGGTGCACGCGCATCACGCGCCCATCCTGCGAGGCGCCGCGCCATTCGACGATGCCGGGATACAGTTCCGCCCAGGCATCGGTGAAGAGTGGCTGCTTGGAGAAGCCGTTCTTGGCATCCAGCGCGATGACCTTGCTGCGCGGCTTGTGGCGCTTGAGGTATTCCGCGACCATCGAGATGCGCTCATATGGCCCCGGCGGGCAGCGGAACGGGTTGTCCGGAATCGCGATCACGAAATTCTGGCCATCCGGCATCTCGGCCAATTGCCGCGCCAGCAGCGTGATGGGCTGCAGGGACGGCACCCAGCCATGCGGCATGCGGGCACTCGCGGCCTCGTCATAGCCCTCGATCGCGCCCCAGCGCAGATCGATGCCGGGCGACATCACCAGCTTGTCGTAGGGCACCTCCGCGCCATCGGCCAGCCGCACCACACGCCGCTGCGCATCCACCGCGGCCGCCGCCTGGAACACCATGCGCACACCGCGCGCGGCCAGTCGGTCATAGGTGAAGGTGATCGAGGCGACATCGCGCCTGCCGGCCAGCACCAGATTGCCATAGGGGCAGGTGGTGAAGCTGCGGCTGCGCTCGATCAGCGTCACATCCAGGTTGGGGTAGCGGTCGCGGGCGAAGCGCGCGGCGGATGCGCCGCCGAAGCCGCCACCGATGATGACCAGCCGCCCCGCGCCCTGCTGCGCGCGGGCGGCGATGGGGGCGGCGAGTGGTGTCGCCAGCAGGGCACGGCGCGTGGTCCGGATCATGGCCTTCTCCCTCACGGCTGGCGCGCGAAATGCGCGGCGAGCGCTGCGATTTCCGCATCGGTGTAGCCGCGCGCGATGCGGCCCATCACGGTCGCCTCGCGCTGGTTGTCACGGAAGGCGCGCATGGTGGCGATGAAGTCCTCGTGCGGCTGCGCGCGCATGATCATGGGAATGCCATTCGCCCCGGCGCCGGCCACGCCATGGCAGCCCTGGCAGCCGCCGGCCAGCAGTTCGACGGGTGTATTGGCCATCGTGGGCGCTGCCGCCAGCAGCGCCACAACGGACAGGCTTCGCCATGTCATGATGCGTTTTCTCCCCGAATTGATTGCCGGCATTACACCGTGCGCGGGGCGTTGCGTCCAGCATCTTCGCGCACCACCTGCACGGTCATGCTCCCGCGCCGCGCCTTCGCCGGATTGCTGCTGCCTGTTGCCACGCGCGAGGCGCAGTTCGTCATGCTGGAACGGCAGGATTGCCCCTTCTGCCGGCGCTGGCATCGCGAGGTCGGCGCGCGGGCCTGGAACGCATCAGACCTTGGGCTGCGCGCGCCCCTGCGCCTGGTGGATGTGGCGCGCGGCCTGCCGGTCGACCTGGCTACGCTGCTGGATACGCGCATCGTGCCCAGCTTCATCCTGCTGGCCGATGGCGCGGAACTGGGCCGTTTCCTCGGCTTCAACGGCGCGCTGTTGTTCTGGCAGCAGGCGGAGATGCTGCTGCGCCGGCTATGAGCGGAACCGCACATGCCCCTGCGGTTCCAACCGCACCGGCCCACGCGCGAGTTCTTTGAACACCGCCTCCCACACCGGCCGTCCGCCCTGCCCTTCCTGCACCGAGGCCCAGCCCGCCACGCTATAGCCTCGCGCGGCCTCCAGCGGCGCGCCATCGGACAGCCGGCGCAGATCGCCGATGCGCGCGCCGGCCCGTCCATCAGGGTCGAGCGTGAAGCCGATGCCGCCCACCCGGACCATGTCGCCGCCCTGCTGCGCATAGGGGTCGGGGTGCAACAGGTTCTCGGCGATGTCCTCCAGCATCGTGCGCAACGCCGCACCGGTCATGGTCGCGCGCCACATGCCGGGATAGGTGATGGCCGATTGCGCCCAGACATCCTCGGCGGTGATGTCCTGGCCGGGCAGCAGCGAACCACCCCAGCGGAAGCCGGGGGAAAGCGCGATCTCCGCATCCATCTCGCGCGCGATGGCGGCGCAGAACAGGTCATCCATCGTGCCGTTGAGGTTGCCGCGGCGCCACAGCGTGGTCTCGGTGCGGCCGACAACGCGGGCGAGCTCAGCCGCATGCGGCGCGCGCAACCTGGCGACCAATGCGGTGGCCTCGGGGTCGGGCGTAATTCGATCGGCAAAGACGGGGATCAGCGCGTGGCGGAAGCCGGTGATGCCCGCGGAACCGACATCCATATCCAACCGCGTGACGAATGTTCCATGGCAGCCGGAGGCCACCAGCAGTGTGCGCC
>JAPLOK010000413.1 GCA_026400775.1 Alphaproteobacteria bacterium
AGAAGTGTTGTCATGAACCCCAAGCTTCGCGCAGCCGCGCGCGGTGATGGCGCAGCCACATCAGTGACAATGCGCAGGTGGCGTTGCGAATGCGCTGTTCGTCCAGCAGCGTGAAGGCGTCATCGGCAGGCATGGTGAGAAGGCGGATATCCTCATGCTCGGAGGCCAGGCCGAATGTGCCGCCCGCACCCGGCTCCAGCCGCACGCGCGCGCAGAACAATTCCACCGTCTCATCGCAACCGCCCTGCATCAGCATGTAGCGGCCCATGCTTTCCAATAGGTCAGGCTCCAGCCCGGCTTCCTCGCGGGTTTCACGCAGCGCGGCGCCGGTTGGTTCTTCATGCGTCTCGCGCAGACCGGCAATGCATTCGGTCATCACGGGCGGCATCCCGGCCGCCAATGCCGGCAAGCGGAACTGTTCGATCAACGCCACCCGGTCCGACCACGGATCATAAGGCAGCACCACCACCGCATCGCCGCGCCGCCACAGTTCCCAGGTCAGTTCGCCACTGCGCGCGCCATCGAAGCGTTCATGGGTAAAGCGCACCACCTGCAACGGGAAGCGCCCATTCCACGCGATCCGGTCTTCCCGCACGTCCAGGCCCGGATGCGCGGGCAGGGCTTGCGCCTTCTTCGGTCTGGCCATCATTCGGCGCAGACCGTAACGTCGGAAGCAACGCCCGTCCATGAGCCAAGCCGCCCAACGCCGTCGTGCCATTCTGCTCGTGCTGGGCGCTGCCTTGCTGTTCTCGGGGGCGGCTGCCTGCGTCAAGGCGCTGGAGGGCGGCATTCCATTGGCCATGGTGGTACTGTTCCGCAGCCTTTTCGCATTGCCGATCATGGTGCCTATCCTGCTGGCCAATGGCGGCCTGCGCGCGCTGCGGACCAGCCAACCGGGCGGCCACGCGCTGCGCGTCCTGTTCGGCCTGGTCGGCATGGCCGGCGCCTTCCATGGCTATGCCACGCTGCCCTTGGCCACCGTCACCGCGCTCGGCTTTACCATGCCGCTGTTCCTGACGCTGCTCTCCATCCCGCTGCTGGGAGAGCGCGTGGGCATCCGCCGATTTTCCGCGGTGCTCGTGGGCTTTCTGGGCGTGCTGGTGATGCTGCGCCCGGGCCTGGACGCGCCCGGAACCTGGTTCGATTACGGCTTCGTCCTGCTGGCAGCCTTGGGCTGGGCGCTGGCCATGATCACCATCCGCCGCATGGGCGAAAACGGTGAGCCGGGCGCTGCGATCGTGCTGTGGTTCGCCATTGGCGCATCCGTCGTGGGCCTGGCCTTCGCCCTGCCCGTCTGGGTCTGGCCGTCGGGCTGGCAATGGGTGTTGCTGATCGGCGCGGGGCTGGTCTCCGGCATCGCGCAGCTCTTCATGACCGAGGCCTATCGGCGCGGCGACACCACCGTCATCGCACCCTTTGAGTATTCCGGAATCATCTGGACGGGCATGCTGGGGTTCTTCATCTGGGCTGAAGCGCCGGATGGGTTTGATGCGCTGGGCATCGCCATCCTGGTCGGCTGCGGCCTTTACATCTGGCACCGCGAAGTGACGCTGGGCATCAAGCGCTGAGGCCTGCGCGAATGGCCGTGGCGGACGCCTTGTGCTGCCGCGCCGGCACGAAGCACCAGGCCGGCAGCGCGCCGGCCAGCAAGGCGCCGGGCTTGCACCGCGCGGCTCGCAACACGCTCGCCGCGCGACCACGCAGCCCCGCGCGCGTGGCACCGGGCCTGGGCAGCACCGCAATCGCCGACAGCCGCGCCAGCCGCAGCCAGCGCTGCCAGCGCGGCAATTGCGCCAGGTTGTCCGCGCCGATCACGAACACGAAGCGCACGCCGGGGAAGCGCCGCCGCAGCTTCGCCATTGTCATCCAGGTGATGCGCGTGCCGAGCCTGGCTTCCACATCCGAAGCGCGCAGCCGCGCCCCCTTCGCGATGCCATGCCCTGCGCCGGCTTCAGCGGGTTGCCCGGCGATACCATCAGCCAAACCTCATCCAGGCGCAGCGCGCGCAACGCCGTTTGCGCTACATGCCGGTGCCCGTCATGCGCCGGATTGAAGCTGCCGCCGAGCAGCCCGACCCGGCCGCGAAAACCGCGCCCTCTCAATGCGATGTGGCGGGCATGCAGCGGTGCATCCGGTCTCCTCCCCGTTGCGCGCAGCCTATCGCCAGGGGGCGCGGCAAGGGAAGGTGGCAGCCGCCGCACGGATCGTTATGATGCGCCGATCGCGGCCGCAGAACGCCGCATCACGGGAGACGATCATGATGCAACGCCGTTCGCTGGCCCTGGCGGGCCTTGCCATTTCCACACCCGCGCTGGCGCAGGCCGGCCCCTGGCCGAACCGGCCGGTGCGGATTCTGGTGGGCTTTCCCGCCGGCGGCCCAACCGACCTGCCCGCGCGCCTGCTGCAGGAACCGCTGCAACGCGTCTGGGGCCAGCCGGTGGTGGTGGAAAACCGGCCAGGTGCCAGCCAGATCATCGCCAGCGAAGCCATCGCCCGCAGCGCGCCCGATGGCTACAACCTGCTGCTGGCGGCCAGCACGCACAGCTCCAACCCCGCCACCCAGGCGCGGCTGCCTTATGACACGATGGCGGATTTCACGCTGATCAACGTGTTGTACGGCTCGCCCACCGTGCTTTTCGTGCCGGCACAATCGCCGCTGCGCGATGTGCGCGCGCTGGTCGAGGCGGCCCGGCGCCGGCCGGGGATGACCTTCGCGACCTCCGGCCCCGGCACTTCGGGGCATTTCGCACAGGAGATGTTCGCCCGCCGTGTGGGCATCGAGATCACCCATGTGCCCTTCCGCGGCGCCGCCCCCGCCTTGCAGGAGGTGATCTCCGGGCGCATCGACGCCACCTTCTCGACCCTGGCGGGCGCCATGCCGCTGGCGCGCGAGGGTCGGCTGCGGGCGATCGCCATCGGCGGGCCGCAGCGCGCGCCGGTGTTGCCCGATGTGCCGACGCTGGATGAATTCGGCATGTCGATTCCCGATACCAGCCCCTGGTACGGCTTCATCGGCCCCCGCGGCATGCCCCGCGAACTGGTCGAGAAGATCTCCAATGACAGCATCGCGCTGATCCGCGAACCCGCTTTGAACGAGCGCATCCGCGACACCGGCGGCATCCTGATCGCCGAGGGGCCGGATGCCTTCCACGCCCGGATGCTGCGCGAGATCGAGGAGAACCGGGAGATGGCGCGGGTGGCCGGGCTGACGCCGTCCTGATGGGCTTCCCGCAAAATACGGGCAGCAAACGCTTGCGCGAACCACCATATCTGGTATCGGGACGCTTCGCGCCTCGATCGGGAGAAGACCATGGCTGACGGCATCAACCGGGATGAACTGCCCATCCGCTTCGACCTGCTGACCTCCAACCCGGTCTACAAGCCGTTCCGCTACCCGTGGGCTTATGAGGCCTGGTTGCAGCAGCAGCGCATCCATTGGCTGCCCGAGGAAGTGCCGCTGGCCGATGACGTCAAGGATTGGCAGAAGAATCTGAGCGAGTCCGAGCGGAACCTGCTGACGCAGATCTTCCGCTTCTTCACCCAGGCCGACGTCGAGGTGAACAATTGCTACATGAAGCACTATTCCCAGGTCTTCAAGCCGACGGAAGTGCTCATGATGTTGAGCGCGTTTTCCAATATCGAAACTGTCCATATCGCCGCCTATTCGCATCTCCTGGATACGATCGGCATGCCGGAAGCGGAATATACCGCCTTCTTAAAGTATAAGGAGATGAAGGACAAATACGATTACATGCAGGCCTTTTCGGTCGAAAACAAGGTCGAGATTGCCAAGACGCTGGCTGCCTTCGGCGCGTTTACTGAGGGGCTACAACTCTTCGCTTCTTTTGCGATCCTGATGAACTTCCCGCGCTTCAACAAAATGAAGGGCATGGGGCAGATCGTCTCTTGGTCAGTGCGTGACGAGACGCTGCATTGCCTGTCCGTGATCCGGCTGTTCCGCACCTTCGTGCAGGAAAACCCGGAAATCTGGAACGACGAGCTGCGCCGGGACCTGTACCTGATCTGCGCCACCATCGTGGAGCATGAGGACGCCTTCATCGACCTGGCCTTCGAGCTGGGCGGCGTGCAAGGTCTCGAATCCGCTGATGTGAAGCAGTATATCCGCTTCATCGCCGACCGCCGCTTGACACAGCTGGGCCTGGAACCCATGTATCACGTGGAAAAGAATCCCCTGCCCTGGCTCGATGAAATGCTCAATGCCATCGAGCACACGAATTTCTTCGAAAACCGCGCGACCGAATACTCCAAGGCCAGCACGGAAGGCTCGTGGGAAGATGCGTTTGCCGATGATGTCTTCACCACGCCGCAACCGGCTGGCGATATCGCCGTGGCGCGGCACTGACCTGCGCTTGAACGCCTTGCCGCCCGGGGATTTCGGGCGGTAGGGAGCGCTATGAACTTTATGCCGCGCTCTCTCCAAACGCGTGATGCCCGCGCGCCACAGCCGCGCTAGGAGCGGATCATGCTAAAGGTCATCCGGTATTCGGCACTTGCCCTGCTGGCCATGATTGGCGGCCTATGGGGCTATGCTTGGACATCCCGCGCGCCGGGCCAGGGCGTGGGCGAGGCCTTTGCCGAGCGCCTGGCCGCGGTCTTCGGCCAACAGATGCCGCTGCCCGCAGCCGGCGGCGGCGGGGTGCAGTTGCCCGCCGGTATCAGCCTGGGCGGCGCCTTCAGCCTGACTCGCCAGGATGGCGTGGCCGTCACTGAGCGCGATTATGCCGGCCGCTGGCTGCTGGTCTATTTCGGCTTCACCTACTGCCCCGATGTCTGTCCCACTGAACTCGGCCGCATCGCCGATGTGATCGATGCCATGGGGCCAGCCGGCGAACGCGTCACACCCATGCTGATCACCGTCGACCCCGAGCGCGACACCCAGGCGGCGCTTGCCGACTATGTCTCGCGCTTTCACCCGCGCATGCAGGGCCTGACCGGGACGCCCGAACAAGTGGCCGAGGTCGCGCGCCGCTACCGCGTTTTCTACTCACGCGTGCAACGGCCCGACATGTCGGCCTATCTGATGGACCATTCGAGCTTCGTCTACCTGGTTGGCCCCGATGGCCGCGTCAGGCTGCTTTTTCGGCCGGAAACCGCGGTAGAGGAGATGGTCAGGGCTATCGACATACAGTTTAGGACGCTCACTTCCTCGTGAATAAGGGGGTTGGCGCGATTTTGTACACAGAACACCGTTTCAATCGCCACGCTGGCTGTGGCACGCTATCACGGGTTTGGGACTGCAGATGAGCATGGACGGCGCTAGCTTCGATGATGTGCAGAACGCGAAGGGCCCGCCGCAGCGGCATAGCCGCCGGCTGTCCGACAAGGTCCTGATCGCCTTTCACCACGCCTGCGATCAGGCCGATCTGGAGGTCGCCGATCAATTGCTCCGCACCCTTGAGATGATGCTCACGCGCCGCGCCACCAACCCGGACGCCAATCGCCGCCGCAACATCGAGACCCTGGTCGCCGCACATGAGCGGCTTTGGCATCTGCGCCACCAAGGCTGACCTCAGCGGCCATTTGAGAATGCCGGCGGGTCATTTTCCCGGTGGCTTCTGGTATCAGCCGGCCTCGATCGCCAGGCTGCCTCGCATCACCTCTACACAGGCACCGCCCACAGTGGCGCGGATGCCATCCGCCGTGCGCCGCGCGGTGGTGCGCAGCAGGGAAGGCCGGCCCATTTCCACGCCTTGCAGCATGTCCCATGCGCCATGATCGGCGCCTGACAGGTGCAGCAGCAACGCGGCCAGTGGCGTGGCGGCCGAGCCGGTCGCCGGGTCCTCCAACACGCCGAGCGGTGGGGCGAACATCCGCGTGCGCAGCCGCGCGCCGTCATGCGCATAGAGATAGAGCCCGGTGCGCCCGGCCAGCTCGGGCCGGCTGTCGATCAGCAGCCGGGAGGCCGCGATATCCGGCGCGGCACCCGCCAGCGCCTCGGGCGAGACCTCGGCCAGGATGAAGGGATTGCCGACCGAGGCGCGCAGCGGGGCGTGCGCGCTGGTGATGATGTCCGCGGCAGCGAGGCTCGCCATCGGCGCGACCTCGGCCGGCGTGAAGCTCTCTGCCAGGCTCAGCGGCTGCGGCGCGGCGATGGTGGCGCTCTCGAGCACAGCGGCGGCATCGCGCGTGATGCGCACCTCCACCAGCCCTGCGATCTCCTCGAACAGCAGCACGCCGTCGCGCGCGCGATCGGCCAGCGCCCAGCCGGTGCCGACATTGGGGTGGCCTGCAAACGGCATCTCGCGCGCAGGCGTGAAGATGCGCACCTGCGCGGTGTGGGCGGGGTCCTGAGGCGGCAGCACGAAGCTGGTCTCGGAGAGGTTGAATTCGCGCGCGATGGTCTGCATCTGCGCGCCGGTCAGGCCGTGCGCATCGGGGAAGACGGCCAGCGGATTGCCGCCGAAGCGGGTGGTGGTGAAGACGTCGAGGGTGATGAAGGCGAAATGCTGCATGGCGCCATGGTAGAACACGATCCGCAAACGCGGAATCGCCGGCACGATGAATCATCCTTGCATAGCGGTTACAGCGTGTTTCCGTGAAACGGGCTCACGCTGCAGCGGTGTGGCGCGCGGGCGGCGAGGTGGCTGCGGTTTCTTGAAACCTATCGGAATCTCTGCATTTCGCCCAGCCCGGAATTTCTGCGCACGCTCGCCTGGATGCGCGACATTCAGGCCGTTCTGAAGCCGCGCCAAACATCAAATGTTTAGATATCAGTTGACAGTCCTGCAGACTTCGGGTGTATAGTTATCCCTAAACAGGCAGCGGGAGTGGCGAGCATGTCCACGGAACGGTTCGGCGAGTTCGTTCGCCGGGAGCGCGAGGCGCGCGAGATCGGGCTTCGCGAAATGGCGAAGATGATCGGCGTCAGCCCGACCTATCTGTCTAAGGTCGAGCGCGACGAATTCCCGCCGCCCGCAGAAGACAAGGTCAAGGCGATTGCGCAGGTGATCGCCT
>JAPLOK010000179.1 GCA_026400775.1 Alphaproteobacteria bacterium
CGCCCGCCCTCGCAAATCGTCTGAGTATGGCCGCATCCCCGCTGGCCTCCTGTCCAGCAGGAAGCTTGAATCAGAAACTCAGCCGCGCCGGAATCCCGATTCTATCAAAAGACAGCATGCTCTAGAACGCGATCAGCGCGCCGCCGCCCACCGACGGCGCCGCACCCAGCGCCACCGCCAACGCGCGCGGATACAACAGGTGCTCCTGCTCCAGCACCCGCGCGCTCAGGCTCTCCTCCGTATCCCCCGGCAGCACCGGCACCGCCGCCTGCGCGATGATGCGCCCCTCATCCACGCCGGCACTCACCCAATGCACGGTGCAGCCATGGATCTTCACGCCGGCCGCCAGCGCGCGCGCATGCGTGTCCAGGCCTTTGAAGCTCGGCAGCAGGCTGGGGTGGATGTTGATCATCCGTCCCTCCCAGCGGCGCACGAAATCCGCGGTCAGCACGCGCATGAAACCGGCGAGCGCGATGAACTCTACCCCCGCCTCGCGCAGCCTCGCATCCAGCGCCGCCTCGAAGGCCTCGCGCGTGCGGCCACGGCTTTCCACCACCGCGGTCGGTACATCGCCCGCGCGCGACAGCCCCGCCGCATCGGCGCGGTTGGACAGCACCAGCACCGGCTTCGCCGGAAAGCCCGGTGCGGCCATCGCCGCCAGCAGCGATACCATGTTGCTGCCCCGGCCGGAGATCAGGATCGCCGTCCTCACAGCGGCAAAGCGCCCTCCAGCCGGACTTCGCCCTGACCCGCGGTGATGCGGCCGATCTCGAACACCGCCTCACCCGCCTCGCGCAGCAGCGCCATCGCGGCCGGCGCATCGGACACCACCAGCGCCATGCCCACCCCGCAATTGAACACGCGCAGCATTTCCGCCTGTTCGACATTGCCCGTGCGCGCGAGCCAGGAAAACACTGGCGGCACCGGCCAGCTGCCGCCCTGGATCACGGCATCCACGCCTTCGGGCAGCACGCGCAGCAGGTTGCCGGGCAGGCCGCCGCCGGTGATGTGCGCCGCCGCCTTCAGCAGCCCAGCCTTGTGCAGCGCCAGCACGGAGGCGACGTAGATTCGCGTCGGTTCCATCAACGCAGCGCCCAGGCTGCCGCCGCCCCAGGGGCAGGGCGCATCCAGCGCCAGGCCCGAAGCCGCGACAATCCGCCGCACCAACGAATAGCCATTGGAATGCACACCCGAACTGCCCAGCCCCAGCACCACATCGCCCGGCGCCACGCCGCGCGGCAGCAGCGTGTCGCGTTCGGCCGCACCCACCGCGAAGCCGGCCAGGTCGTAATCGCCACCATGGTATATGCCGGGCATCTCGGCCGTCTCGCCGCCGACCAGCGCGCAGCCCGCGAGCTTGCAGCCATCGGCGATGCCCGCGATCACCTGCGCGGCCTGTGCCACATCCAGCGCAGCGGTCGCGAAATAGTCCAGGAAGAACAAGGGCTGCGCGCCCTGCACCACCAGGTCGTTCACGCACATGGCCACAAGATCCTGGCCCACCGTGCCATGCAGCCCGGCATCGATCGCCAGGCGCAGTTTCGTGCCCACGCCATCGGTGGTGGAAACCAGAACCGGGTCGCGGAAGCCGGCCGCCTTCAGGTCGAACAGTGCGCCGAAACCGCCGATGCCGCCCATCACGCCGGCCCGCGTCGTGGCACGCGCGAGCGGCTTGATGCGCTCGACCAGCGCGTCACCGGCCTCGATATCCACGCCGGCGGCGGCGTAGGTCATGCCTGAATTAGGGGGCGAAGAACTGGTCAGGGCGGCCTCCGATGCGGTAAGCATAACGAATGCGCATGTTTACCCGCCTGCTGCTCGTTGCGATACCGCTGCTGTTCGCGGCACCCATGGCCGGCGCGCAGGACGGACCCCTGCGGCAGACCGGCGTAGAGGCCGAGGCCACCGCGGCCGATGGCGTGCAGGCGCGGACCCAGGCGCATGCGCAGGCCCGCCGCGCCGCCTTCGCGCGGCTCGCGGCGGCCATCGGCGCCACGCCGCCCAGCCTGTCCGATGCGCAGATCGAGGCCATGGTCGCCTCGCTGATCATCGAGCAGGAGCGCATCACCCAGACACGCTATTCCGGCCGCCTGACCGTGGTGTTCAACGGTGCCGCGGTGCGTGGCGTGCTGGGCGGGGCGGTGCCGCTGGGCGGTGGCCTGGCCGCACCCAACCCCCTGGCCGGCACACCGGCCAACAATTTCATCGAGGTCTCGACCAGCTTCGCCAGCCTGAACCATTGGCTGGATCTGCGCCGCCGCATGCTGGCGGCGGGGCCGGTGGCCAGCGTGGATATCCTGGCCATCGCGGTGGATGGTGCGCGGCTGCGCCTGGGCCTGCGCGTGCCGGCCACCGAGGCCGCGGCGCAGCTGGCCAGCAATGGCGTGGTCCTGGCACCGCCCGGCCTGGGCGACGATGGCTGGCGGGTCGGCCTTGGCGGCGGATGAACGCGATGCGGCAGCGCACCAGCTCTTCACGCTGCCCAACATCATCACTTTGGCGCGGCTTTGCGCCGTGCCGGCCACTGTGTGGCTGATGCTGAACCAGCGGCTTGACCTCGCCTTCCTGCTGTTCGTGGCCGCCGGCATCTCGGATGCTTTGGATGGCTGGATCGCCCGCGCCTGGGGCCTGCGCAGCGCGTTGGGCGCCATGCTGGACCCGGTGGCGGACAAGGCGCTGCTGGTCAGCGTCTATGTGGTGCTGGCGGTGATCGGCGTGCTGCCCGACTGGCTGGCCATCCTGGTGGTGTTCCGGGATTTGCTGATCGTGGGCGGGCTTTTGGTGCTGTGGCAGTTGGGGCTGAAGCCACAGATCAAGCCGCTGGCGATTTCCAAGCTGAACACCTTTGCGCAGATTGCACTCGCTGCGGCGTCGCTGCTGCTGGTGGGCTTCGGTTTCCAGGCTGCGGAGTTCAAGACGGCGCTGATCTGGCTGGTTGCGGCCACCACCATCTGGTCGGGTGCGGCCTATCTGGCGGGCGGGGCGCGCACCTTGGCGGGCAAGCCATGAACATCCTGCCCGAACCACCGCCCACCGCGCCGGGGCGCGGCGGCTTGCAGGACCCGAACAGCGCCTCGCCGCGTGCGAAGCGCTGGCTGCTGATCGGGCTGGCGGGCGGCTTCCTGTTCGCGATGTGGATGTTCTCGGCCATCCTGACGCCCTTCGTGCTGGCCGCCTGCATCGCCTATTTCCTGGACCCGCTTTGCGCGCGCATGGCGCGCTATGGCTTGCCGCGCTGGGCCAGTGCGGCGGGGCTGGTGCTGGCCATGGTGCTGGCTGGGCTGCTGGCCGTGCTGCTGCTCTACCCCTTGATCCTGGCGCAGATCGGCGTGCTGTTGCAGCGCCTGCCGGCCTATGTGGCGACCGTCGGCACCATGGTGCGCGAGCTGATGCTGAACCTGGAGGAAGCCGCCGGCCCCGAGGTGGTGGATGCCCGGCTGCGCGAGTTGGTGGTCTCCCAAGCTGGGCAGATGATGGCCTTCATGGGCACGGCCGCGACGCGGCTGATCGGCGGCGGCATCGCGCTGTTCAACGTGTTCACGCTGGTGATCGTGACGCCCGTGGTCGCGTTCTATCTGCTGCGCGACTGGCCCGGCATCATGCGCCGGATCGAGACCTGGCTGCCGCGCCAATACGCGCCCACCATCCAGCAACTGGCCGGCGAAACCGACCGCATCCTTGGCGCATGGCTGCGCGGGCAATTGCTGTGCTGCCTGGCGCTCGGGCTGTTCTATGCCATCGGGCTTTCCGCCATCGGGCTGGAACTGGGCGTGATGGTGGGGCTGTTCGCAGGCGCGCTGTCCATCATTCCCTATGTGGGGTCGATGACCGGCTTCGTGGCCGCGGTGCTGCTGGCGATCGGGCAATGGGGCACCTGGGGCGGCGTGGGCCTGGTGCTGGCGGTGTTCGTGGCCGGGCAGATCCTTGAGGGCTACGTCATCTATCCGCGGCTGCTGGGCAACCGGGTGGAATTGCACGCGGTCTGGGTGATTTTCGCGCTGTTTGCAGGTGGTGTCGCGCTGGGCTTCCTGGGCGTGCTGCTGGCTGTGCCGATCGCGGCCGCGATGGGCGTGGTGGCGCGGTTCTGGCTGCGCAAATACCTGCAAAGCCCCATCTATCTCGACCCGCCGAAATAGCGGCTATTCGTAGAGCTCGCGCACTTGCAACCGGCGCAGCGCGTTGCGGGCCAGTGCGTCCAGGTCGCGGCGATCGACCGTGTCGGTGTGCACGCTGGCCCAGGCGGCGCAGCAGCGCTGCCAGAAGACGGCCAGTTCCATCAGCCGGTCCCGCGCGCGAGCCTGGCGCAGCACCACGACATCGGGCGCGAGCAGGTTGGATTGCTGTTCCATCTCCCGCACGGCGCTCTGGTGCAGGGCTTCGGCCGCTTCGCGCGGGCGGGCGATGACGCTGTCCAGCTGTTGCAGGCCATGCGCTAGCAGGTCGCCGGTCCAGCGGCCGACCAGTGTTTGCGCGCGTGCAGTGGCGCTGACCATACGCTCCATGCCGGCATAATCGGGTTGCAGGGCATGGGCGGCCAGCACCTCGGCATGGGCGGTGGCCAGGCGTTGCAGGCCGCGCGCCAGGCGGGCCACCTGTTCCAGCGCGTGCCCGCCCTCGGCGATGCAGTGGGCGGCGGCGCGTTCGAACATGTCCCCGCCGGGGGGTGTGCGGCGCAGGGCGTGGACGAGGGCTGGGCCGGCCTCGCCGGCTGCGCGTTCCAAAGTCCCGATCACGCAGCTGGAGGCGGCGTAGAGATGATGCTCGGCCGCCGGCACCATGGCGCCGCCGAGCAGCGGCGGGGGCATCGGGTCAGCATGGGTGATGCGTTGGGTGAACCGTAGCGCGCTTGGCATCAGGCGCAGCAGCATGAAGTCCCGGCTCTGGGGGACGATGTCGAGCGCGGTGTGCGCGCTGTCGATATCCAGCAGCAGGCGCAGCGCGCCGAACGTATCCATCCGGCCAAGGCCGCAGGCGGTTGTTGAGAGGTGGCTCGGTTTCTCGCTACAGCGTTTCGGTTCCGATAAGTGCCTTCCCTGCCGGTTGATATGCACGTGGCGCCGATGCCGCGGTGTCGCGCAGGGCGGGCGTAGCCCGACCGGAGCGGCGCCGCGGCATCGGCG
>JAPLOK010000495.1 GCA_026400775.1 Alphaproteobacteria bacterium
TCAACGGCTTCGGCGGCACGGCGCGGCGCGATGAAGCGCTCTCGGTCTGGCGCACCTTCCGCGAAGCGATCTGGGGCCTGATGGCGCCGGTCGTCATCCTGGGCGGCATGCGCATCGGCGCCTTCACGCCGACCGAAGCCGCCGTGATGGCCGTGTTCTACGGCCTGTTCGTCGGATTCGTCGTCTACCGCACGCTGACGCTGCGCGACCTTTACGAAATGCTGGTCGAAGCTGGCGAGCTCTCGGCGGTCATCCTGATTGTCATCGCGCTAGCCTCGGTCTTCGCGTGGTCCACATCCACGCTCGGTATCGTGCAGCCCATTGCGTCCTGGATCGTAGACCTCGGCCTTGGTGAGTATGGCACCATCGCGCTGCTCATGCTCGCCTTGATCGTGATCGGCATGTTCCTCGACGGTGTGTCGATCTTCCTCATCCTGTTGCCGGTGCTGATCCCCATTGCACAGGCCTTCCATTGGGACCTGACCTGGTTTGGCGTGTTGCTCACCATGAAGATCGCAATCGGCCAGTTCACGCCACCCATGGCGGTAAACCTGATGGTCTCCTGCCGCATCGCCGGCGTGACCATGGAAAGCACCATCCCCTGGGTGGTCTGGATGGTGCTGGCGATGTTCGTCTCGCTGGCATTGGTCGTGGTGTTCCCAGGCATCGCGCTGTGGCTGCCGCGGGTGATGGGCGTGCTGTAGCTGGCGCGCGCCGGCCGCCTGCCGTATTGCGCGACCCACGCATGATCCCCGCAGACCTGCCCATCAACGAAGCCTTGCCGGCATTGCTGGACGCGCTGCGAACCAGCAGCGCGGCCGTGCTGGTGGCGCCGCCGGGCGCCGGCAAGACGACCGCCGTGCCGCTGGCGCTGATGGATCAGGCCTGGGCGCAAGGACGCATCCTGGTGCTGGAACCGCGCCGCGTCGCCGCCCGCGCCGCCGCGCGCCGCATGGCGGAATTGCTGGGCGAACCGCTGGGCGAGAGCATCGGCCTGGCCACGCGCCTGGACCGCATCGGCGGCCGCGCCATGCGCGTGGAGGTGATCACCGAAGGCCTGCTGGTGCGCCGCCTGCAATCCGATCCCGGCCTCGATGGCGTCGCCGCAGTGCTGTTCGACGAGGCGCATGAGCGCAATCTCGACACCGACCTCGCGCTCGCCCTGTGCCTGGATTTGCAACGCAACCTGCGGCCCGAACTGCGCCTGCTGGCGATGTCCGCGACACTGGATGGCGCCGCTTTCGCGCGTCTGCTGGACGCCCCGGTGATCGAGAGCATGGGCCGCGCCTATCCGGTGGTGCTGCGCCACCGCGCGCGCGAACTGACCGATGCGCGCGAATTGCCCGATGCCATGGCCGCCACCATCCGCGAAGCCCTGCGCAGCGACCCGGGCGATGTGCTGGCCTTCCTGCCCGGCTGGTCGGAAATCCGCCGCACCGCCGAGCGATTATCGGGCATCGATGCCGATGTGCTGCCCTTGCACGGCGAATTGCCGCCCGCCGAGCAGGACCGCGCGCTGCTGCCAGGCCCGCGCCGCAAGGTGGTGCTGGCCACCAGCATTGCCGAGACATCGCTGACCGTGCCCGGCGTGCGCATCGTGGTCGATGGCGGCTTTCGCCGGTCGCCGCGACTGGATGCGGCCACTGGCCTGTCGCGCCTGGGCACGCAGCGCATCAGCCGCGCGGCCGCCGAACAACGCGCCGGCCGCGCCGGCCGCACCGCGCCCGGTGTCGCCTATCGCCTCTGGACCGAGGCACTGCATCGCGGTCTGCCGCAGCAGGAAAGGCCCGAAATCCTAGAGGCGGAGCTGGCCTCCTTCGCGCTGGATTGCGCGGCCTGGGGCGCACAACCCGCCCAGCTTTCATTGCTGGACCAGCCGCCCACCGGCACGCTGGCCGCGGCCTGCGCGCTGCTGCAGGCACTGGATGCGCTGGATGCCGGAAGAGCGCGATCCGATCCGCGATCGGGAAGCGCATGCCGATATCGGCGATCGCATCGCTCTGCTGCACGGCGCCGACCATGCCGCGGCGGATCGTGCCACGCTCTCACGGATCCGTCGCGCGGCGGAGCAGCATCGCCGTCGCCTGGGATTGAATCCGCGTGCCCTGCCAGGCGGCGAGGCCGGCGCATTGCTGGCAGCCGGCTTCCCCGACCGCATCGCCGCCCGGCGCGGAGCGATCGAAGGGGCATTCCGCCTGGCCGGAATTGGGGGCGAAAGCGGCCCTGGCGCGCGGTGCCTGGCCACCGATCCGCTGCGCCGCGCGCCCCTGCTGGCGGTGGCGGAGCTGGAGCTGTCCGGCACCGAAGCCCGCATCCGCATGGCCGCGCCGCTGGACCTGGCCAATCTCGAAGCGCGCTTCCCCGAGCGGCTGCATTGGCAGGAGGGCGCGGTGTTCGACGCGCGCAGCGGCATCGTGTCCGCACGCCGCCGGCGCTATTTCGGCCCGCTGCTGCTCGAGGATCTTCCCGCCACCGCACCGGCGCCCGAAGCCGTTGCCGAAGCCCTGGCGGCCGCCGCATCCGCGCGGGATTTCCGGGACCTCAACTGGTCCGATGCGGCGCGGCAACTGCAGGCGCGCATCGGGATCATGCGCCGTATCGCAGGCGAAGCATGGCCCGATGTGGTGCTGAGCTGCGCCGTGCTCGCGCCACATCTCCACGGGCTGAACAAGCTTGCAGAACTGCGCACGCTGGACATGCACGCTTTGCTGCAGGGCATGCTGCCGCACGCGCAGCGCCGCGTGCTCGATGCGCAACTGCCGCCGCGTATCGACCTGCCACAGGGCCGTTCCGCCGCGGTGGACTACACAGGCGACACGCCGCGCATGGAGGCGCGCGCGCAGCATCTCTACGGTGTCACGCGCATGCCGGCGCTGGCCGAAGGGCGCGTGCCGTTGCATGTGGCGCTGCTGTCACCGGCCGGGCGACCCATCGCCATTACCGCTGATCTCGCGGGCTTCTGGAATGGCGGCTGGCGCGACGCGCGCAAGGATATGCGCGGCCGCTACCCCAGGCATGACTGGCCGGAAAATCCAGCGCTGGCCCAGGCGCCGCCTACAGGCCCAAGGCGCGGCGGGCCTGGCTGATTTCCGCATTCGCGTCGCGGTCGCTGGTGGTCATCACCTCGAAGGCGGAGCGCAGATACGCGATCGCCCAGCGCAGCCGCACCATGCGTTCTTCCGTGCCGACCATCGGCATGTCTTCCAGCGATTGCAGAGCCTCGGCCTGAATCTGGAATTGCTGGCGCAAGCGCCAGCCATGCGTGCCCATCTCGGTCATGAAGGCCTGGCGCAGCCCGATCTGCACCGGAACCGGGCGGAAGGGGTCCAGCTGGTCCTCCGGGAAATCGGCGGCGGCGCGCAGGCGTGCGCCGGCGTCATAGGTGGCGTCACGCAATTCCTCGAGGCGCTCCGCCGGGATTCCGGCATCGAAACGCGAAGCCAATTCACGGATTGCATCCACATAAGCGGCCATCGCTGCGGCATGGCGCCAGGCGAGTTCAACCACCTGGCCATGGCGGACCGCTGCGCAATACTCGCGCGCCAGGCCGGTTAGGGTTTCCATCCGCTGGCAGTCGGCGCCTTGGGGCGCGGGTGCCACGGCCACTGCCTGGCGCGCGCGCCGTGTGGTGGCGGTGCGCGCAAGCTGCGATACCGCCAGGCCTGCGCCATCACGCGGGCTGCGCTGCGCGCGTGGCCCGCTGGCCAGGACCGGCGTGGCCGCGGCCAACGGCGGTGGTGGCAGCGCCATGGTCTGCGCGCGCTCGGCCTCGACGCGCAGGGCGCCGGCATAGGCCGTGACAGTGTCGGAAAAGGCTGCATGGCGCGCCGGCGGCAATTCACACGCAGCCAATGCGATCAGTGCGAGAAGGGCGATCGGTCGCATCAATACATCGTGCTCCGCATGCGTTCGGGGTAACTAGAATCGACCTCGGTCGCTTCAACGCGGCCGGGTTTCTGGCTCGCGAGAAGTTCGCCCATGCTGGGCAGAGAGGGCGGCCTTGTGCGGCCCTCCCACAGGCGCGAGCGCATCAGCGCCTTGGCGCATTGCATGAAGAAATCCTGCACGGTGACGACCAGCAGCGTGCGTGGCTCCTTGCCTTGCGCGACATGGGCGGCGCGCAGCGCAGGGTCGGTCGTGATGCGTGCATGGCCGTGCACCCGCAACGTCTCACCAGCACCTGGCACCAGGAACAGCAATGAGACACGCGGATCGGTGATGATGTCGCGCAACGCATCGATGCGGTTGTTCCCACGCCGGTCGGGCAGGATCAGCGTCCGGTCATCGGCGACTGTTACGAAGCCCGGCGCATCGCCGCGCGGCGAGATGTGGATGCCATTCGCACCTTGCGTGCCCAACAGCAGGAATGGGCTGGCGGCGATGAAGGCTTGCGTCGCGGCATCGAGCCGGTGCGCCACCTTGTTCATGACCAGCGCGGATGGCGCGTCGTACAGCGCTTCGAGCGCGGCGAGGCTGTCGACGGCGAATGCGTCGGGTGGCGACACGGTATCCATGCGGCGAATGTGCCGACTGGCGCGCCACATGACCAGATGTTTCAGCCCCCTGTTGTGCTGTGGCGAAGCGGTTGGGCGGGGGCTATACCGGCGCAGGTTCCACTAATCTCTAGGGTTATCCGGAGCGGCCATGGCCGGACATTCGCAATTCAAGAACATCATGCACCGCAAGGGCGGGCAGGACGCCAAACGCGCCCGCGCCTTCGCCAAGATCGGGCGGGAGATCACCGTCGCGGTCAAGGGCGGCAGCCCGGAGCCTGCGCATAACCCCAGGCTGCGCGCAGCTTTGGTGGCGGCGCGCCTGGCCAATATGTCCAAGGACGCCGTGGAGCGCGCGATCAAGAAGGCCGCCGGCGCTGGCAGTGGCGAGGACTATCAGGAGGTGCGCTATGAAGGGCGCGGCCCGGCTGGCGTCGCGCTGATCGTCGAGGCGCTGACCGACAACCGCAACCGCACGGCGGGTGACTTGCGCAGCATGTTCGCCAAGCATGGCGGTGCCCTGGGCGAGACGGTGGCCTTCCAGTTCGACCGCATCGGCGTGGTGCGATTCGCGGCCGCGGTGGGCGATTCGGATGCCATGTTGGAAGCGGCGATCGAGGCGGGCGCCGATGATGTGGCGAGCAGCGCGCAAGGCCATGAGGTGGTGACTGCGCCGGATGCGCTGGCCGCCGTGCAGGCCGCGCTGGAAGCGAAATTCGGCGAAGCGGAGAGCGCCAAGCTGGAGTGGCGACCCAACCTCACCGTGCCGCTGGATGAGGACGCCGCGCGCAGCGTGCTGAAACTGATCGACGCGCTGGATGACCATGACGATGTGCAGGTGGTGACGGCGAATTTCGAGGTCGATGAGAGCGTGATGGAGAAGCTTTCGGCGTGAGAATCCTCGGCCTCGATCCTGGGCTGACGCATACCGGCTGGGGGCTGATCGGCTTCCAGTCCGGGCGGCTGACCTGGGTGGCGGATGGCGCGATTTCGACCAAGGCCGACATGCCGCTGCCGGAGCGGTTGACCATCATCTATAGCGGGCTTGCCGCATTGTTGGCGGAATGGGCGCCTGATGAGGCGGCTGTGGAGCAT
>JAPLOK010000504.1 GCA_026400775.1 Alphaproteobacteria bacterium
ACCGCGCAGGGCGTGCTGCTGCTGACGCTGGGCGCGCATCTGCCCGAGGGCTTCGGAGCCTTCCTGGAAACAGTGTTCGAGACGGAGCGCGGCCTGATGCTGCTGCTGCTCGGCAATGTCGCGGGCTTCTGCTTCGCGGTGCTGGTGCTGGCGGTGGCGAGCTTCTCGCTGCCCATGGTGCTGGACCGCGATGCGTCGATGAGCGAGGCGATCGCGGCCTCCTGGCGGGCTTTCAACGCCAACCGGCTGGTAATGCTGGCCTGGGGGCTGGTCGTGGCGACCGGGCTGTTCTTTGGGATGCTGACGCTGATGGTGGGGCTGGCGGTGACGCTGCCGCTGCTGGGGCATGCGACCTGGCATTTGTATCGAAGGGTGTTTGGGTGAACCGGGGCTGCTTGCCCCCCCGTCCCGCCCCGTGTTAGGCCCACCGACCCGCCATCAGGGGCAGCACCCACACCGCCATGAAGCTCGTCACGGTCCTGAACGGACCCAACCTCAACTTGCTCGGCCTTCGCCAGCCGCAGATCTACGGCGCCAGCACACTGGATGACGTGGAGGCGATTTGCGCGGAAACAGCCGAAAAGCTCGGCTTGGCCATTGATTTCCGGCAATCCAACATTGAGGGCGAACTGGTCACCTGGATTCAGGAATGCCGCGGCAAGTCGCACGGCATCATCATCAACCCCGCCGCCTATACCACCACCTCCATTGCCATCCTCGACGCGCTGTTGATCGCGGAGCAGCCGGTGATCGAGGTGCATATCACGAATATCCACAAGCGCGAGGAATTCCGCCAGCACAGCTATGTCGCGAAGGTCGCGACAGGCGTGATCTGCGGTCTCGGCGTGGCGGGCTACGCGCTGGCGCTGCGCGCCATGGCCGGGCTGCTGGCCGACCAACAGGACGACAACTGACATGACCCAAGGCATGAGCTTCGACCCCGCGGCCATCCGCGAACTCGCGAAAATCCTGCGCGAGACGGACCTGACCGAGATCGAGCTGGTCGACAAGGATTGCCGCATCCGCGTGCTGCGCCAGCCGCCGCCGGTGGTCAGCGCGCCCGTCGCCGCCCTGCCGCCGATGCCGGCCATGGCCGCCCCCGCGCAATTGGCCGCCACGCCCACGCCCGTCGCGCCACCGGCCTCGCTCGCCGCCGAATTCGACGCCAAGAACCCCGGCGCCGTCACCAGCCCGATGGTCGGCGTGGCTTATCTCTCGCCCGAACCTGGGGCCGCCCCCTTCGTGACCGTGGGCGCGCGCGTCGAAGTCGGCCAGACCGTGCTGCTGATCGAAGCCATGAAGACCTTCAACCAGATCAAGGCGCCGAAATCCGGCACTGTCACGCGCATCCTGATCGAGAACGGCACGCCGGTTGAATACGGTGAGCCGATGATGCTGGTCGAATGAAGTCGCTGACCAAAATCCTCATCGCCAATCGCGGTGAGATTGCCCTGCGCGTGCATCGCGCCTGCCAGGAAATGGGCATCAAGACGGTGGCGGTGCACTCCACCGCCGATGCCTCGGCCATGCATGTGCGTCTTGCTGATGAGA
>JAPLOK010000280.1 GCA_026400775.1 Alphaproteobacteria bacterium
TGATCCGCCGGGACTGGCAGGACATCAGGGCGGCGAGGGCAACCTCGCCGCCTTTTTTTGATTCAACTGCGATAGCCCGCCGGGGGGCGATCATGCTGGATTGTTCGGATGATCCGCCACCCAACCCTGCTGGCCGCATTGGTCATCCTGGCCGCCTGCCAATCACGCACGAATTGCGAAGCACCGCCAACGCCGCCACCGGCCGCGTCTCCTGCTGGTGGAGCGGAAGATCCGCGAGCGGCCATCGCGCGAAGCGGTGCCAATGATCGCCTGCGCGCCCGCCTGCGCGAAGAGGCCGCGGACCCGCACCGGCAGCGCGCCGTCCTGGTCCACCGCCAGGGCATGGCCGATGCGCTGGCTGTCTGCGGCCAGGTCAACCCCACCGGCCGCTCGGACGACCCCTATCTGCCATTCGTCACCGTCATCGCCTTCGACGAGGCTCTACCAAGGGTAACGGAATTCAGCGTCGGTGCCAGTTCCGCCGAGGCCACGCGAACCTACGTCCTCGCCCTGGAACACTGCTTCGATGGTGGCGGGCCTAGTTCGCCGCGCCCCCAGCGCCGCAGCCTGCCGCCCATGCCGGACCAGGACCCCACGCCGCAGCGTATGGCGCCTTCGCCTGCAAGCCCGGCCTCCCCCCCTGCGCCGCCAATGGCGACAATGCCAACCATGCCCGTCGGCGCCAGCGTGACCGTCAGCCAGCGCAGCCCGGCCAATATCCGGGCCACACCGGGCAGCGGGAGCGAGATCATCCGCTCCGCCCCGCGCGGCGCGACGCTGGAAGTCTTCGCGACCGTACCCGGCGGCTGGGTCCAGGTGGGCCAGGGCGGCACCATCTGGGGCTGGGTGCATATGTCGTTGATGGACACGCCCTGACGGTGTTCGGGTCCCGCCACTGCTGCCGTCAGGCAGCGCGGCACGGGCATCTCTCATCGGCTTGCCGCAGGGAACACTCCGACGGCCTGGTCCGATGGAGTTCTACGGGCCGGGCTGGTCCGGCGCGCGTTCGCTGAGCAGGGCGCGTATCCGGTCGGCCTGGGCATCGCTCCAGCCCAGATCGCGCGCCGGGTCAAAGAAGCGGCGGTCGGGCGTGTGCAGCAGATAGGCCATGGCCTCATTGGCCATCATCTCCTCCTGCGCGGTGTCGTAACCGTCGCGCGCCAGGAAATCGCGCATCGCGCGACGCTCGGCCTCGGTGAAGCCGCGCTGCCAGACGGCCATCACATGCGCTGCGAAGAGCGGCATGGTAAAGAACTGCCCATGCGCCAGCTCGTGCCGCAGGATCGAGGCGCGCATCGCCGCATCCACCCGCGGCCCGATCGCGGGAATGCCCAGCACCGCCACCTCCACCCCCGGCTCCAGCCGGCGGGCCAGCGTCATGTGTTCGCGCAACCAGGCCTCGGTAGGGTTCAGGCGCAGGCTTGCGGCATCGGCCAAGGCGAACATCCGCTCCAGATCCGAGAGGCGGTAGTTATGGCCGAAATACCAGTCCTCCGGCGTGCGGCGATCGGCGGCGATGGCGGCGGCAAGTGCGGCGTCATCCAGGATGCGATCGCGCGGGGTGGCAGCCTTCTCGAGCAGGGCGGCGGCGCGGTTGAAGGCGCCCCCCTGGCTGGCCAGGGTCGGGAAATCGAGCACCCAGACGCGCGGATTGGCCGCCCAGCGCAGCGCGGTCGGCTCACGCGCGACATGGGTCAGGATGCCAGCCTGATCGAGCAAGGGCGGCGCGGGCGCGGGTGCGGCGTGCATCGGCGGCGGCGCAGGGATGGGCTGCGTCTGGGCGGGCAATGGCTCGGCGTCCGGCAACCACCAGAAGGCCACTCCCCCCAAAGTCATACCCGCAGCGCCTAGCCCAACTAGCAGAAGCCCGCGCCGGCGGGGCGCGACGCGCGCCATCGGCAGCGCCGCGACAGGCGTCGCATGCCGCGGTGGCAGGCGGACTGTGTCGTCCTCATTCACCGCGCGGCGCGTCCGGGCGCCAGCCGGCACCGCTCAGCCGCCCAGGTTCAGGATCTGCACCCGGCGGTTGCGCGCCTCGCTCACTTCATCCTTGGTGTCGACCAGCAATTGCGTCTCGCCCAGGCCCTGGGCGACCAAGCGGTCCGGCGCGATAGCGTAGCGCATCATCAGGTGCTCGCGCACCGCCTCGGCCCGGCGCTGGGACAGGTCGCGGTTCATGGCGGCGGGCCCGACCGTGTCGGTATGGCCCTCGATCCGGAAGCGGAAGGGCTGCAGTTCCGGCGCGCTGAGCGCCCGGCCGAGCGGGGCGAGCGCCGCCTGCGCACCAGGCGAGAGCGTCCAGGAGCCAGAGGCGAAATTCACCGTGAGCGAGATCGCCGGCACGCCGGCCGGCGCGGTTGTGTCGCGCGGCGGCGGCGCGGTCGGCACCGGTGGCGGGGCGAGCGAGAGGGGGGCTGGCACCGGCACCGCGCCGGTCGGCCCGGGAACTGCCGGGGTCAGGGTTGGTGCGGGCGCGCCGCCGACAGCGGTGCCGGTATCGGTGCCGGGCATGCGGATGCCGCGCGTCAGCCGCTCAATGATCTGCCGCTCCTCGGTGGCGCCAACCGGCGCCTGGGCGGGCGCGGGGGCGGGCAGCAGCCCGGCCAGCATGACAGGAAGGGCGTAGCGCAGAGCTTTGGCCATGGCATCCTCACAGCGTTTCTGCGCGCAGGATAAGCCCAAGAGCGGGCGGTGTGCAGCAGGCGATTACAGGCCCAGGCGCGATCAATTTCCCGTCATGCGCCGATGATGCCGAAGCGCCGCCAGACGGGCAGTCGGGCGGCGAGCCTCCCGCGCGCCGCATCCCCATCCGGCACTTGGCCGGCCAGCAGCGTGCGCACCAGCGAGAGGTCCAGCGCATCGGCCGGCAGGCCGCCGGCCGCGACCGGGGCGGCGAGTGCGAAATGCCCGCGCGCGGCGGGGTCTGCCGCATGATATTCGGCGGCGGCTCGGTTGAAGCGATCGGCCGCCGGGGCGGAGCCGGTGGCGCGGAACACCGGCAGCGCGATGTCGCTGTCCACGAGCAGCGCCAGCAATTCCGCCGGATGCGGGCGCGTCTCGGCCGGCAGCAGGGCACGCAGCGCACCGATCCGCGCGGGCCCGCGCGCCAGCGCAGCCCGCAGCGGCGCCCAGGCGCCTTCCGGCAGGGTGGCGCGGCCGATGCCGGTTTGCAGCACCGGTGCTTCGGCGGGCAGTTCGATGCAGGCGGCAAGCGCGATGTCATCCAGCGCCGTCACGCGGTCCACCCCGCGCGCACCGCGCACGAAGAGATCGGCGCGAAAGCCGCGCGGCAGGCTGAGATCCTTGATGAACTCGCGCTCGGGCCCGGCCGGCAGCGTCGCCATCAGGGCCTGCTGCGCCTCGTTGCAGACCAGAGCGGGCAGCGCCTCGACCAGGTTGCAGCTGCCCAGGAAATCGAGCTTGGCCGGGGCCAGTGCTGCGCATACATCCTCATGGAAATCCGGCCGCCAATGCGGTGTCAGGAATTCATGCGCGACGAAGGCAGGCTCCAGCAGCGGCGGGTCAGCCAGCAGGCGGGCCAGCATGGGCGTGCGCGGCAGCGGCACGCCGCCGGCTTCCATCATGCCACGCAGGGCAGCCATGGCGCGCTCGGCGCCGGGCAGGTCATCGCTGCCGGCCAAATGCCGCAGCAACCGCTGCAAGGGTTGTTCGGCATCCATTCCAGGCCGCGCATTGGTGCCCAGATAGGCTAGGCCCCCGGGTTTGAGGCGTTGCGCCAGCACCGCCAGCAGCCCCGAACGCGCGGCATCCCCCACCCAGGACCAGACGCCATGCGCCATCATCACATCGCAATGCGGCAGCGGCGCAACATCGAGCGTGGCGAGATCCGCCTCCAGGAAGAAGGCATTGGTCAGACCAGCGCGGGCGGCCAGTTCCCGTGCCTCGGCAATGGCGGCCGAGTCGATGTCCAGGCCGAAGACCGACCATTCCGGATTGGCCGCGGCCAGCACATGCACCACATGCCCGCGCCCGCAGCCGATATCGAGCAGCGTCATCCGCGCGCGCGGCCGCCACGGATGGCCGGCCATGGCGGCGACCAGCGCGAAATGCGCCGGCGTCTGCGTCGCCTGGAAGGCGATGGAATAGCGGCCGCGATCCTGCACCATCAGCCCGGCAGCACGCCGAAGCGGCGCCAGATGGGCAGGCGTTCGGCCAGCATGCGCGTGACGAGATCGATGGCGCCGGGCGTCTGTTCCTCGGTCAGATGCGGCAGGGCCTGGTGGGTAATGGCCACCGGGTCGGCATCGGAGGCGGTGATGCCCGACTGCATGCAGACCGCCAATTCCACCCAGGAACAGGGCAGACCGGCGGCGACCATGGGCGAGGCCATGGCCAATTGCCCCTCGGTCGCCCCGGTGGCGCGCGTCATGGCGTGCAGCGCGCGGTTGAAATGGTTGGTGCGCGGGCTGGAGCCGGCCTCGCGCAAGGCGGCCAGCACCATGCCGCCGCCCAGGATGGCCAGCACCTCGGCCGGATTGGGCACGCGGGTTCCGGGCAACTGGCGCAACCGGCCCAGCGACTGCGGACCTTCATTCAGGGCCGCGGCCATGGGCGCATAAAGATCGGCCCCCATTTCCGCCACGCCCACGGGAACGCCGAGCTTGGGGCTTTCCTCGGGCATGGCGCGCGTGGCGGCCAGCACCAGGCGGTCCAGTGCCGCGGTTCGGTCCACCCGACGCAGGCCACGGATGAAGACATCACGCCGGAAGGGCCGCTGCAGGCAGAGATCCTTCATGAACTCGCGCGCCGGGCCATGCGGCAGGCCTTCATAGACGCGGCGTTGCGCATCCTCGAACAGCATGTCGGGGATGTTCTCGTGCATGGTGGCACTGCCGACATACTCGAGCTTCGCGCCTGCCAGTGCCGCGGCCAAATCCTCGAAGAAGACCGGGCGCCAATGCTCGGTCAGGAATTCATGCGCGAGATAGGCGGCATCCAGCGGCGCATCATCGCCGGTCAGGCGCTGGAACATGGGCGTGGGCGAGAGATGCACCGGGCGGTTGGCGGACAGACCGCGAATCACCTCGAGCGCCGCGGCCGCACGCTCGGGCGAGGTGCCGGTCTTCTCGAGCGACGCCAGATGCCGGAACAGCCGCTGCAAGGCCGCATCGCCACCAAAACCCGGCAGAACATTATAGCCGATATAGCACACGCCCCCCGGCTTCAGCCGCCGTGCCAACAGCCGCACAATGCCAGCACGCACCGCATCCGACACGACACCCAGGTCCAGACACCATGGATGGTGACCACATCCAGCTCCGGCAGCTGGTCCAGCTCGGCATCGGTCATCGCGGCCAGATCAGCCTCGACAAAGCCGGCATTGCCGAGCTCAGCGGCATCGGCCAGTTCCTGCGCCTCGGCGATATGGGCGGGGTTGTAGTCCAGGCCGATCACATTCCAATCGGGATTGGCCGCGGCCAGCACATTAACCGTCAGCCCCCGACCACAACCGATATCCAGCAAGGCCATCCCCGGCCGCGGCTGCCAGGCCACGCCCGCCATGGCGCAGACCATGGCGATGCTGCCCGGCGTCTGCGCCGGCTGATACGAGAAGGTGTACGGACTATCCGTGACATAGCCGTGATTCCAAGCCGTCATGGCATCTCCCGCCGCGCCAGCCCGGCACGGTTCATGGTGTTGCTGGTTGTTGAGGCGTGCCGGGGCGGGGCAGCCTTGGGGAAGGGCTCTGCCCTTCCCCAGACCCCATCCCGCCAAAGGCCGAAAGGCCCTTGGAACCCATGAGTCTTCGGTCTGGTTGGGGAGGGGGCATCAAGGGCGCGCCTGTGGTGCAGGGTGTGCCATGCCCCCTCCCCAACCAGACCGATAACCCACACCGGGTCCAGGGGTCGTTGACCCCTGGCAGGGTGGGGTCTGGGGAGCGACAGCGTCCCTCCCCAGGGACCGAGCGCACCTCCGGCATCCCCTCACCACCCAGCTACGCCTTGTCCGTCCCGAAGGCGCTGACAAGTTCGTGGATGCGCGCGGGGTCGGATTGTTCCATCACGCGGCGGGCGAAGCGGGCGCAGTCATCGATGTCGAGGGCGCGGATGGCTTGCTTGACGCGAGGGATGGAGGAAGCGTTCATCGACAGGCTGCGGATTCCCAGGCCCAGCAGCAGAGGCACGAGTTTCGGGTTGCCGCCCATTTCGCCGCACACCGAGACCGGCATGCGCATGCGCAGCGCCGCTTCGGTGGCGAATTGCACCAGGCGGAGGACGGCCGGGTGCAGCGGGTCGTAGAGGTGGGCGAGGTCGGTCTCGGCGCGGTCGACGGCCAGCGTGTACATGGCGAGATCATTGGTGCCGATGGCGAAGAAATCGGCCTCGAGTGCGATGGCGTCGGCGGCGAGTGCGGCGCCGGGCGTTTCGATCATGGCGCCAAGCGGCGGCAGTTTTTCGGCGATATTCTCGCCCCGGCGGCGCAGGCGGCGGGCGACGCGTTCGTAGATGTCGCGTGCCTGGGCGACTTCAGCCGGGATGGTCACCATCGGCAGCATCACGCGCACCGGCCCGCGGGCAGCCACGCGCAGGATGGCGGCAAACTGTTCTTCCAGCAGTTCGGGGCGCTTGAGCAGCAGCCGGATGCCGCGCAGGCCGAGCGCGGGGTTGGGCCCGGCTGGTGGCGGGCTGCCTTCGGCGAGCGCCTCCATATCTTTCTCGCCGCCCCAGTCGAGCACGCGGATGGTCACGGGGTCACCGCCCATGGCTTCGACGACGGAGCGATAGGCGTCGAACTGGGCGTGTTCGTCGGGCAGCGTCTCGCGGTTCATGAACAGGAATTCGGAGCGCAGCAGCCCGATGCCCTGCGCGCCGGCCTGGGCGATCAGCGGCAATTCCGCCGGGATTTCCATGTTCGCCTGGAGTTCCACCACCTCGCCATCGGTGGTCTCGGCCGGCAGGCGGCGCAGCTTGGAGAGCTTGGTGCGTTCGCGAGCGTAGGCGGCCAGTGATTCGCGGGCCGCGGCCAGCGCGCCTTCGCCCGGGTGCAGCACCACCTGGCCGGTGGCGCCATCCAGCACCGCCTGGTCGCCGCGGGTCGCGGCCTCGGTCAGACCATGCACGCCGAGCACGGCGGGAATGCCGAGTGCGCGCAACATGATGGCGGTATGGCCATCGGCGCCACCTTCCTCGGTGGCGACGGCGGCGATGCGGCTGGGGTCGAGCAGCGCGGCATCGGCCGGCGTGATCTCCTCGGCGATCAGGATGGCGCCGGGGGGGAGGTCCTTCAAACTGCGGAAGGGGGTGGCGGTGAGGGTGCGGATCAAACGGCGGCCGATCTCGCGCACCTCGGCCGCGCGGCGCAGCAGGCCGGCCTTGTCGTCATCCTTCAGTGCGAGGATGGTGGCGGCGATCTCCTCGGCCTCGTCCAGCACGGCGGTCTCGGGTGCGAGCAGCAGGTCGCCGATGCGTTTGCGCGCGCCGCGCAGCAGCCGCGAATTGCCGAGCATGAGGATATAGGCGTCGAGCAGCGGCGCCAGTTCCTCCTGCGCCTCCTCGGGCAGGACCGAGAGCCGGGTCTTGAGCTTGGTGACCTGCTTGCGCGCTGTGGCGGCGGCGGCGTTGAGGCGTTCGCGCTCGGCCTCGACCTGTTCGGGCTTGATGTCCCGGCGCGGTGCTTCTGCGGGCGGTTCGGTTGTGTCGAAGATGGCGCCGATGGCCACACCGGGCGAGACGGCGATGCCCTTGAACACCGTCTCCTTGATGCGGCGGGGGCGGCGGGTGTCAGTCTTCATGGAAGCGGGCCTCGATCAGCGCGGCGACGGCATCGATCGCCTCCTTGGCGTCCCAGCCTTCGGCGCTGAGCTCGATCTCGCTGCCCTGCCCTGCGCCCAGCATCATCAGCCCCATGATGGAGACGGCCGGCACAGACACACCATCGCGCGAGACGGAGAGATGCGCGGAGTAGCGTTCGGCCACGCCGACGAGCTTAGCGGCGGCGCGCGCATGAAGCCCGCGGGAATTCAGGATGGTCAGCCGCTTTCGCAGGACATGCGCCCCCGAGCCGGTCGGCAGCGATTCCCCCATGCGCGGCTAGCCCCCCTTGCAGTCGTCCTTGTGGTGCGCCTGCTCGACACAGGCGGTGATATATTTGCGCCCAGCATCGGCCGCGTGGTCAACCGCCGCAACCAGGGGTTCGCTGCCTCGGATTTTTGCCAGTTTCACCAGCATGGGCAAGTTCACGCCAGCCAGCACCTTCACCTTGCCATTGGCCAGGCTGCTGGCGAGGTTGGATGGCGTGCCGCCGATGATATCGGTCAGCACCACCACACCATCGCCCTGGTCCACCGCGCCGATCGATTCGCGGATATCGGTGCGCCTTCCGGCCATGTCGTCATCGGGGCCGATGCAGACGGTGGCGACGGCCTGTTGCGGCCCGACCACATGTTCCATGGCCAGCCGCAATTCCTCGGCGAGGCGACCGTGGGTGACAAGGACGAGGCCGATCATCGGCGGCCTTGGGTGGGGACAGGTTTCATTCGGCCTTGGCCATATGGGGGGGCGTGGGGGTGTTTTCGATGCCCTGCATGAGCGTGTTAGCGCTGCGCGGGGTTTCCGGCAATTCCCCCGCGGCGGAGTTGCCAAGCTCACGATGCAACAGTTCAACCTGTCGCTGTGGCGCATCGACCATACGTGAGAGGTGCTGGTGCAGCGCACAGGCCAGCGCCACCGAGCGATGCTTGCCGCCGGTGCAGCCCAGCGCGATGGTCAGGTACTTCTTGCCCTCGGCCTGGTAGGCCGGCAGCAGCCCTTCCAGCATGCCGGTCAGATGCGCCCAGAAGGGCACGAAGGCCGGGTCGGCCTGGACATGGGCGGCCACACGCGGGTCCTGGCCCGTGAGTGGACGCAGGGCCGCGACATAATGCGGGTTAGCGAGGAAGCGCAGGTCGAACACCAGGTCAGCCTCGCGCGGCAATCCTTTCGGAAACGCGAAAGACATGATGGTGACCACGAGGCCGGGGCCGCCGGCCTGGCGGAAGCGGCGTTCCAGCCGCTGGCGCAGCGCGGGGATCGGCAGGTCGGTGGTGTCGATCAGCAGGTCGGCGGCCGCGCGCAGGGGGGCCAGCAGCGCGGTCTCGCGTGCGATGCCGTCAGCGACCGAGGTGCCGAGCGCGCCGCCCGGTGCCAACGGATGGCGGCGGCGGGTTTCGGTGTAGCGGCGCAGCAGCACGCCCTCATCAGCGGTGGCGAAGAGCAGCGTGGGGTCAAGATCGGGGCGCAGGCGCAGGCGTTCGAGGATGACCAGCAGCGCCTCGGGCGCGAAGCCGCGGCTGCGGGTGTCGACACCGACCGCGATCGGCAGCGCGCCGTCGCCGAGGGCGGATTCGAGGAGGTTCAGCGGCGGGTTGTCCACCGTCTCGAAGCCCATGTCTTCGAGCATGTTCAGCATGGTGGCGCGGCCGGCACCCGACAGACCGGTGACGATGACGACCGGGCGCTTCATGGCGCGAAGGCGCCGCTGGTTTGGGTCAGTTCGCCGAGGGCGGCGCGCAAGGCCCAGGCGCAGAGGGTGGGGGCGGCGGGATGCGCAGCGTCCAGCGGGAACTCGGGCAGCGTGAGGCCGAGGGCTGCGAACCGCGCCGGTTCGGGCAGGCGCGGCGGCGAGCTGGTCAGACGCGCGGCGGCGGTGAGACGCGCCGGCGCGTGCGGGATGCCGCGGAAGATGCCCAAGCCGCGGGCTTCGATCATGCCGGCCAGTGGCGCGGGGGCTTCGGCCCAGAGCGCCTCATGCTCGCAGCGCAGCAGCACCTGGTCATCAGCCACCAGCGACCACCCGGCCTCGATCAGGCGCAGGGCGAGCAGGGATTTGCCCGCACCCGATGCGCCCAGCAGCAAAAGTCCCTTGCCCGCGCGGGCAACGCAGGTGGCATGGATCAGCATCGGGTTGTGTCCGGAAGGGAGGCGTCACGCGAAAGATATGGCGCGAATGGGGCGGGGTGCCTAGGGACCGCGGCGGCAGTCCAGGCAAGCCTCAAGGTCGTGTCCCTGTTGGTGGTGTAGGAGCGACAGAGCACGGGGCGCGTAGCGAAGCCCCTGGCTGAGCGTAGCGGAGCGCCCCGTGCGGGCGGCCATCGCGGTGATCCTTGGTAGGGTCTGGGTTGTCGAGACCTTGAAC
>JAPLOK010000303.1 GCA_026400775.1 Alphaproteobacteria bacterium
GGAGGAGGTGTGGTAGCGCAACCTGGGCCACATCTTCGTTTCGCCGTTGCGACCATGGGAGTTGGTCGCGGGGCTGATGACCATGTCGGTCTTGCGCACCGTCGTCGGCGTGGCGCCGGCGCTGCTGCTGGCCTGGGTGGTCTACGCCTTCAACATCTTTGCGCTGGGGCCGGTGCTGGTGCTGTTCTTCGCCGCACTCATCATCATGGGCTGGGCGGTGGCACTCGGCGTGACATCGCTGATCCTGCGCTGGGGCGCGGGGGCCGAAGCCTTGGCTTGGTCGGTGCTGTTCGGCATCACGCCCTTCGCGGCGGTGTTCTATCCGGTCAGCGTGTTGCCGGCATGGTTGCAACCGCTGGCCTTGCTGCTGCCGGCCGCGCATGTGTTCGAAGGCATGCGCGCGGGGCTGATCGAACAGCGCATCGCCTGGGGGCACCTGGTCGCGGCCTATGCGCTGAATGCGGTATGGCTGGCGGCGATGTCCTGGGTCTTCATGCGGCAATTCCAGGCCACGCGCGTGCGTGGCACGCTGCTCAATATCGGTGAGTAACGATGCGCGTCATCTTCATGGGCAGCCCCGAATTTTCCGTTCCCGCCCTGCGCGCGCTGGCCGCCGCGCATGAGGTCGTGGCTGTCTATGCGCAATCTCCCAAGCCCGCCGGGCGCGGCCAGCGCGAAACGCCTTGCCCCGTGCATCGCGCCGCGCTGGAACTGGGGCTGGCTGTCCGCACGCCCGCGCGCGTCAAGCGCGACACGGCCGAACACGCAGCCTTCGCCGCGCTGAATGCCGATGTCGCGGTGGTCGCGGCCTATGGGCTGATCCTGCCGCCGGCCATGCTCGAAGCGCCGCGCCTGGGCTGCCTGAACATCCATGCCTCGCTGCTGCCGCGCTGCCGCGGCGCCGCGCCCATTCATGCCGCGGTGCTGCATGGCGATGCGCAATCGGGCATCACCATCATGCGCATGGAGGAAGGGCTGGACACCGGCCCCATGCTGCTGCGCGAAGCGGTCGAACTGCACCCGCGCATCACCACGCCCGAATTGCATGATGCGCTCAGCGAAATCGGCGCGCGCCTCATCCTGCGCGCGCTGGTCGAACAGCCCGTGTCCGTGCCGCAGCCCGAGGCCGGCGTCACCTATGCGCCCAAGCTTGCCAAGGCCGATGGCGCGCTGGATTGGCACGAGCCGGCCTGCTCGCTGGAGCGCCGCGTGCGCGCGATGACGCCCTGGCCCGGCGCCTATTTCACTGCCGGCGACGAACAAATCCGCCTGCATGAGGCGCGCGCGGAAGCAGGGCAGGGCGCACCGGGAGCCTTGCTCGCCCCCGACCTCGTCGCCTGCGGCGAGGGCGCGCTGCGCCTGTTGCGCCTGCAGCGCCCCGGCCGCGCCGCCATGCCGGCCGACACCTTGCTGCGCGGCTTCAACCTGCCCGCGCTGCTGTAGATGCCCCGCTTCGCCCTGCTGGTGGAATATGATGGCGGTGCCTTCCATGGCTGGCAGCGCCAGCCCGGCATGATCTCGGTGCAGGAAGCCCTGGAAACCGCGGCCGCGCGGCTGAATGACGGCGCCGTGCCCACCGCCATCGCCGCCGGCCGCACCGATGCCGGCGTGCATGCGATCGGCCAGGTCGCGGAGCTCAGGATCGCGCGCGAGATCACGCCCGACCGGCTGCGGCTGGCGCTGAACTACCACCTGCAACCGGCGCGCTGCGTGGTGCGCGCCGCCGCCATGGCGCCCGAAGGCTGGTGGGCACGCTTTTCCGCCATTCGCCGCGCCTATCGCTATCGCATTCTCAACCGTCCCTCGCGCCCGGCGCTGCTGGCGGGCCAGGCCTGGCACATCCCGCATGCGCTGGATGTCGCGGCCATGCATGAGGCGGCGCAGGCGCTACTGGGCCGGCATGATTTTTCCGCGTTTCGCGCCGCTTCATGCCAGGCGAAATCGGCATTGCGCACGCTGGAGCGGCTGGACGTGTCGCGCCATGGCGAAGAGCTGCTGATCGATGTCGAGGCGCGCTCCTTCCTGCATCACCAGGTGCGCAACCTGGTCGGCACGCTGGCGCCGGTGGGCCTGGGCCGTCGTCCGCCGGACTGGCCGCGCGCCGTGCTCGACAGCCGCGACCGCCGCCTGGCCGGGGAGACGGCGCCGGCCGACGGCCTGTGCTTCATGCGCGTGGACTATCCGCCGGATGCTGGGTTGCTTTGGGTTTGAGCCGCTATACATCGCGGCTGCCGAAACCGCGTTGAGCAAACGCCATGATCGTGTCCCCTGGCGTGGTGTAGAACCGCGTTGATCCCTGGCGGGTTGAGCCGCCGTATCAGGCTGCCACTGCTGGCAGGCTGACGGCGGGATTGTCGCTGATGCTGCTGATGGTTTCCAGCGTCATGTAGCGTGCCC
>JAPLOK010000045.1 GCA_026400775.1 Alphaproteobacteria bacterium
CGCGCGGCCACCGATAAGTTCCGCATCCTGGAACTGGGCATGGGCTGGGCGCCCTGGCTGGTGGCGGGCGGCACGCTGGCACGGCGGCGTGGCATCGCGGATGTGCGGCTGCATGGCGTGGAGGGCGATGCCCAGCACCTGGAATGGGCGCGCATGCATCTGGCCGATAACGGCTTCGACCCGGATGCGCATGACCTCCGCCTGGGCGTGGTCGGCGCAAATGCCGGGACCGCGCATTTTGCCTGCGCCTGGGGCAGTCCGGACGATTATGGCGCGCGCCCCTACACCGGCGGCGAGCATGACTACCGCGGCATGGGCCACGGCCCGCTGCGCCAATTGCCGATGCTCGCGCTGCGCGACCTACTGACGGCCGAGGAGGCTTGGGAGTTCGTGCACATGGATGTGCAGGGCGCCGAGGCCGAGTTGGTCGAGAGCGCGATGGGGGCATTGGAAGGGCGGGTCGCGGCGCTGCTGGTCAGCACGCATTCCCGCCCGCTGGATGGCCGCGTGATGGAAACCTTCTGGCGCGCCGGGTGGGTGCTGGAGGGCGAGCGCCCCGCCAACATGGAATTCGACGCCGCGCGCCCCACGCTTGACGGCATGACGCTGCATGATGGCCAGCAGTTCTGGCGCAACCCGAGACTTCTGCCGAGCCTCTGATCGACATCCGCGCGCCGCTGCGGGATGCTGCGCGCGGAGGAACCCCATGGCCAAAATCATCATAACCTGCGCGGTGACCGGCGCCATCCATACGCCGAGCATGAGCGAGCATCTCCCCATCACGCCCGAGCAGATCGCCGAGCAATCCATCGCCGCGGCCGAGGCCGGGGCGTCGATCATCCATCTTCACGCGCGCGACCCGATCGATGGGCGCCCTTCACCGGACCCCGAGCTGTTCATGGCCTTCCTGCCGCGCATCAAGCAGAGCACGGATGCGGTGATCAACATCACCACCGGCGGCGGCCTTGGCATGACGTTGGATGAACGCCTGGCTGCGCCGCTGCGTGCCTCGCCCGAGATGTGCAGCCTGAACATGGGCAGCATGAACTTCAACATCGCGCCCAGCGCCGCGCGCGTGAAAAGCTGGAAGCACGCTTGGGAAAAGCCGTACCTCGAGAACACCACGAACTACATTTTCCGCAACACCTTCCAGGACATCGAGCAGGTGGTGGAGCGCCTGGGCAAGGGCCATGGCACGCGCTTTGAATTCGAATGCTATGACGTGGGCCACCTTTACAATCTGGCGCATATGCTGGACCGCGGCGTGGTGCAGGGGCCGCTGTTTGTGCAGACCATCTTCGGCATCCTGGGCGGCATCGGCGCGGAGCCACGCAACCTGCACTTCATGCGCGAGACCGCGGACAGGCTGTTCGGCGACCAGTATGTGTGGTCGGTGCTGGCAGCGGGCAGGCACCAGATGGGTTTTGTCACCATGGCCGCATTGCTGGGCGGGAATGTGCGCGTGGGGCTCGAGGATTCGCTGTGGATCGGGCCGGGTCAGCAGGCGGTGTCGAACGCGCAGCAGGTGGCGAAGATCCGCCGCATTATCGAGGAGCTGGGCCACCAGGTCGCGACACCGGCGGAAGCGCGCGCCATGCTGGCACTGAAGGGCGGGGACCGCGTCACCTTTTGACGCGGTCGGGTTCCATCGTGGCGTAGATGTCGCCGCTATTGGCTTCGACGGGCAGCGCACGCAGCCAGGCGGCGCAGTCCTGTGCGCCGATCGCCGCGGGGTGTGCGAATTCTAGGCTCTCGCCCAGCGATGCGTTGAAGGCCGAAAAGCCCAGCGCCGTGCAGCGCGCGATAGCGGCCAGCGCAATATCGCGCTGGATGGTGGTGAACTCGAAGGAGAGCGCGCGCGGCGCATGCGACAGGCCGTGCAGGGCCTCGGCTTCATAGCCTTCGATGTCGATCTTGATGAAATGCGGCATGCCATGGGCTGCGGCCAGCGCATCCAGCGTGGTGACGGGCAGGGTGATGCGCTGGTCCCAATTCTGCCCTTCCCAACCAGGTGCGCCATCGGCCGCGGCGATGAAGTCCGCACTCGCCGTGGCGACGGTGGGGTTGGCGCTGTTGAGGTGCAACGTGGCCTCTCCCGCGTCGCGCCCGACCAGCGTGCGCAACAGCGTCACGTCGCAGCCGCGCAGCACCAGGCGGAGTGCGCGCAGCAAATGCGCCTGCGGTTCCACCACCACCACATGCGCGCCCAGCCGCGCGAAACAGGCGGCACGATCACCCACATGCGCGCCGATATCGAAGGCGAGATCGCCCGGCACCAGGAAGCGTCCGTAGAAGGCATCCAGCGCCGGCCGGCGCGCCGCATCATGGTAGATGCGCAAGGATCGCCCGACCGCGCGCGCCGTCATGGCGCGAAGATCAGCGCGGCACCGCCGGCGAGCGCGGGCGGCACCATCAGCCCATCCGGCGCATCCACCAACGGCAGGCCCATCGCGCGCACCGCCGCATTGGCATCATCCGTGCGCACCACCATGCCGGCCATGAAGGGCAGCGTGGGCGGCGTGACGCCGGGGAAGACGCGCGGGATGGCCTCGGCATCGAGCACACGCACCGTGGTTTCCATGCGCGGCGAACGCGGGCCGGCGCCACGTTCGGCACCAGGCAGCGTAATGCGAAAACCGCCGACAGGATCCGGCGTGAAGGGCAGCCCGGTCAGCCGCGACAGGCGTACCGCCGTTTCCGCCGGGTTGGCGCTGGCCATCACCAGCGAGACCAGCGCATCGGCGTGGTTCGCATGCGTCATCCAGCGATCCTGCCAGACCAGTTCCGGCGTCATATGCTGGATGATCTGGATGCGACCCTCTGGCGCATCGGGAAAGGGCAGGCGGGCGAAACGCGCAAGCCGCGGGTCGGACGCTTCGACCTTGCGTTCGAGCCAGGCAATACCGGGGATGGGGATGCCCGCGGCCTGCATGCGCGCCAGATTGGCCTCGGCATCCACACAGCCGAAGGCGCAGATATGCAGACCTTCGTAGCGCGCGATGAAGCGGTCCACTTGGTTGGCGAAGAGCGTCGGGTCAAGGATGGCCAGCAGCTCGACATAGCCGTGGCGCAGGAAGGCGCAGCGATTGCCGGTGCCGAAGGGTTCCACCGCGCTGTCGGGCGTGCGGCGGCCGGATTGCTGCGCGATCGGCGTCAGCGTGAAGCCGAGCTCTTCATAGGCCGCGGTGAGCGGCAAAAGGTCGCGCGCGCAGACGCCAACATGGTCGAGGACGGATGCGGTTGGGTGTAGCGGCTGATTCACGCTTCGCTCCGCTTCGCGATCAGACGCCGTGGCTTCGGGCGGCTGATTCACGCTTCGCTCCGCTTCGCGATCAGACGCCGTGCTCATGCCGGATTCTCGTATTTCTCGAGCAGCCAATCGGCGGGTGTCGCGGCGGCTTCGGCGTACCAACGCGCGACCAGCGGATGCGCACGCACGGCCGCACAATAGGCCTGCGTGATGGCGTTCAATTCCGGCTGCCAGGTCAGGAAACGCCCGACCACCGGCGCATACATCAGATCCGCGCCGGTCAGCTGTGCGCCGAACAGGAAGGGGCCGCCATGGGCTGCCAGGCATTCCGTCCAGATCACCTCAATGCGTGCGATATCGGCCAGGGCGCCGGGCGTGCGCCGCTGGCCGGGAAATTCGCGCCCGGCATTGTAGGGCATGGCCATGCGCAGCTCACGGAAGCCGCCCTGCATTTCGGCCGCCACGCTGCGTGCATGGGCGCGCGCCACGCGGTCCGCGGGCCACAGCGCCGCGTGTTGCTCGGCGCAGTACTCGATGATGGACAGGCTCTCCCACACGCGCGCGCCGCGATGTCCCAGATAGGGCACAAGGCCGGTCGGCGTGGCGCCCATCAGTGCCGGGGACGCGCCGGTGCCGGCCAGCTTGAACACCTGTTCCTCGACATCGAGGCCCGCAATCCGCACCGCCAGCCAGCCGCGCAGCGACCATGACGAATAGCGCTTGGTGCCGATGACAAGACGACCTTCTGGCATGGCTTTCTCCTTCGTGGCGAAGGGATGCCATGCGCGCCGCGCGCTGTCACTCAGCCCAGGATGAACGGCCCTGGATGGCCCAGCGGTCATGCTTGAAAGTCACGATATAGAGGGACTTGTAGGCGCCGATCAGCGAGCCGTCCGCTCGGTAGCGGCTGAACTGAACCCGGAAATGCACCTTCTCCGGACCCGCATCCACCAACTCCACATAGTCCCATTCGGAGCGCGCCCATTCCCGCGCCTGGCCCATCATGCGGATCACGATGGAGGCGAAATCGGCAGGCGTTTCGTAGACAGTCACCTTGCCCGAATGGAACCGCACATGCGGGAAGTGGAACCAGCGGTAGCGCACCGCATCCTCGTGGCGCGCATTCAGTGCGGCGAAGAAGCCTTCCATCGCCTCGCGCGCTCCGCGCTCCGCCTCGGTCATGACACGCCCCACACTTCTACCCAGGTGTCGAGTAGCATGGCGCGCCGCCGCGCGAAGAGCGCGCCCCATTCGGCGCGGCGCGCCTGCGCCTCGGCGCTGGGCTTCCAGTAGCGGCTCTGCTCCCAGGCATTCAGGCTGGGGTAGTGCGTCATCAGCATCGCGCGGCACCTTCGGGCGTGTCGCGCGCATCGCGCCACAGGCCATAGGGGTGGCCGGCAGTGTCCGACTCCCAGCCCACCCAGGCGCTTGTGCTAATGTCGATCAACTCGTCCACATCATCGCACGGCAGGATGAACCAGCGCCGCGTGACGATGCCACCCGCGGCGGGGTCGGGCAAAGCCTCACCACGCGCGCGCGGGTGCATCATGCGCGGTGCGACATGCGCGATATCGGCATCCGGCCTCAGGCCCGGGGTTGGCGCCGTGGCGTGCAGCGATGCGCGCAGCAGGCGGTTCATTCCCGGCCCGATCTGTGCCGTCATCAGCACATGCCCGGGTGCGCGCAGCCTCGCGGCCGCGGCCTCGGCGCGTTGTGGCCGCGCGGTGATTTCCTCCACGAAGAGCAGCATG
>JAPLOK010000480.1 GCA_026400775.1 Alphaproteobacteria bacterium
GCAGGACGGCATCGAGCTGATCGCCAGCGAGAACATCGTCTCGCGCGCCGTGCTGGAAGCCCAAGGGTCGGTGCTGACCAACAAATACGCCGAAGGCTATGCCGGGCGCCGGTATTACGGCGGCTGCGAATTCGTCGATGTGGCGGAGACGCTGGCGATCGAGCGCGCCAAGGAATTGTTCGGCTGCTTCTTCGCCAATGTGCAGCCGCATTCGGGCGCGTCGGCGAACATCGCCGTGTTCTTCGCGCTGCTGCAGCCCGGCGACCAGTTCCTGGCGATGGACCTGGCCGCGGGCGGCCACCTGACCCATGGCGCCCCGGTGAACTACAGCGGCAAGTGGTTCCGCCCGATCAGCTATGGCGTACGGCCCGATGACGGGCTGCTCGACTACGAGACGATGGAGAAGCTGGCGCGCGAACACCGTCCGAAGCTGATCATCGCCGGCGGATCGGCCTATTCGCGGCAGATCGATTTCGCGCGTTTCCGCGCGGTGGCCGATGAGATCGGCGCCTATCTGATGGTGGACATGGCGCATTACGCGGGCCTCGTCGCGGCGGGCGCCTACCCATCGCCGGTGCCGCATGCGCATGTGACGACGACGACCACGCACAAGACCCTTCGTGGGCCGCGCGGTGGCCTGGTGCTGACCAATGACGAAGCCATCGCGAAGCAGATCAATTCCGCTATGTTCCCGGGCCTGCAGGGTGGGCCGTTGATGCATGTGATCGCGGCCAAGGCGGTGGCCTTCGGTGAGGCGCTGCGCCCCGAATTCCGCGCCTATGCGCGGCAGGTGGTGAACAATGCGCGCGCGCTGGCCGATGAGCTTTCGCAGCAGGGCCTGGCCATCGTCTCCGGCGGCACTGACAGCCATCTGATGCTGGTGGATCTGCGGCCCAAGCGCGTGACCGGCAAGGTGGCCGAAGCCATGCTCGGCCGCGCCCATCTGACCTGCAACAAGAATGCGATTCCGTTTGATCCGGAGAAGCCGATGGTCACGTCCGGCGTGCGTCTCGGCACGCCGGCCGGCACCACGCGCGGCTTCACCGAAGTGGAGTTCCGCCAGGTCGGCCGCTGGATCGGCCGCCTACTGGACGCCAACGGCGCCGAGTGCAACGCCGCGACCGAAGCCGCGGTCGCCGAGGAAGTGAAGGCGCTTTGCCGCCGCTTCCCCATCTACTGAACACGCGATGCGCTGCCCCTATTGCGGCCATGCCGAAACGCAGGTGAAGGACAGCCGCCCGGCGGAGGATGCTGCGGCGATCCGTCGCCGGCGTTTCTGCCCGAGCTGCGGCGCGCGCTTCACCACCTTCGAACGCGTGCAGCTGCGCGACATCACCATCGTCAAATCCGACGGGCAGCGCGAGCCTTTCGAGCGCGAGAAGCTCTCGCGCTCGCTGCGCATCGCCATGCGCAAGCGGCCCTTCGACGAAGACCGCATCGAGCGCATCATCAACGGCATCCAGCGCCGGCTGGAGACCGAGGCCGATGCCGAAGTGCCATCACGCCGCGTCGGCGAGATCGTGATGGAGACGCTGCGCGACATCGACCAGGTGGCCTATGTGCGCTTCGCCTCGGTCTATCAGAACTTCAACGAAGCCAAGGATTTCCAGGCTTTCCTGGGCGATCTCGACAAGACTTGAAGCTCACTCCCGCACTGTGATGCGGCCGGCATTCTGCCGCGCGTGGAAGGCGGGGCGGTACATGTCATCCAACGACGCGCCGGGCAGTTCATAGCTGCCAGGGATCGTCGCGCGGATGCGCCAGGCCAGGCGGAAGGCGGGTTCCTGGCGTGTCAATGACAGCGCGGCCGCAATACGGTCATCCAGCGCGGGTGTGGCGACAGGATCGCTCAGCGTGCCGAGCCACGGCATGCCCGCGACATCGCCCGCGGGCAGCCGCGCCACCACTTCCCAGCCGGCCGGCAGCCCCTGTTGCAGTATGGCGTCGTGCAACTGCCCCGTCTCCGCCGCACCTTCCACCACCACCACGAATTGCGTGCCGCTGCGCAGCGTGTCCAGGTTCAGCGGCTGCCCGTTCATGGCGAAGAAGCGCCGCGCGATGCGCATGTTGCTGCGCCCCGCCGGCAGCGCCTGCGCCGGCGTGCCGGTGATGGAGATGCTGGCGTAGAACGGCGCATCGCCGGTGTTGCGAACCGTGGTCGCGCCCGTTACCGACGTCACGATCATGGGTGCGGCAGCCACCGCCGTGCCGTTCAGCGTGGCGTTCACCGGCCGCCCGTCGCGGCCCAGCGCCTGGGCCGCCAACAGCGCCCAGCCCTGTTCTTGCGTATTGGCCAGGGCCGGCGTCAGTTCCGGCCCGGGCAGCCGCCCGCGCGCGTCATTCATGCGGGCCGGCAGCACGCCGGATTCAGCCAGCAGCACCGCCACGGCCATCGCATCGCGCGCGGCGGTGCCGTAATCCGCCAGCCAGAAATTCCGTGCCGGCGCCGCCAGCGCCGCGCCGAACGCGATCTCCGCCCGCGCCACGTCGCCGCCGCGCGCGAAGGCCGCGCCCATCTGCGCGCGCGCCAGCGGTGTGGGCAGGCGGTCCAGCTGTTCCAGCAGCCGCCGCGCGGCGCCGAGCCGCACGCGGCCGCCCAGCGCCAAGGCATGCACGCGCGCGGCCTGCGCCGCGAAGCCGGCGGGGTTGTCCTCGGCCGCGTCTTCCAGCGCTTCTTCCAGATATTGCAGCGCGGCGTTCAGCGCCGCGTCGGGAACTGTGGCGCCGGCGCTGCGGGCGCGGATCAGCGCCTCGGTCGCGAAGGCCGACAGCCACTGCACCGCCTCGCCCTGCGCCGACCACAGCGCGAAACCGCCATCGAAGCGCTGGCGATTCAGCACCGAGTTCACCGCCTGTTGCAGGCGCGCCGCGCGGTCCTCGCCCGCCCAGCCCTGCACACTGGAAAGCCCCAGCACGCGCGAGGAAGCCTGTTCCGTGCAGTCGAGCGGAAACGCCTCCAGCGCGCGCAGCATGCCGGGCACGTCGTAGCGCACCGGCCCGCCCAGGCGCGCGGTGGCGCGCCAGCCCGGCATGAAGCGATCGGCCGCCAGGGGCAGGGCGCGTTCGGCGCCCGCGGGCACTTCGATCACCGCCACCTCGGTCGTGATGGCGCGTGGCGAGCGGATCGTGATCTCGCTCTCGCGCGCCACCGAAAAGCCCTGCGGCCCGGTGGCCGCAAGGCGCAGCACCGCTTGGCCGGGCGCGGTGGCGCGCAGCACCGTCGCACCCTGCATGCGCTGGCCGGTAGCGAGCGTGCCGCCAACCTCCGCTGGGCCTGCGATCGCCAGCCCGCCAACGGTCGAAAGCCGCGCGGCGACTGGCCCTGCGGCCAGGTCCAGATTGTGCAGCACGACCGGCACCCGCGCCTCATCGCCTGGGGCCAGGAATCGCGGCAGCACGGCCTCCGCGACCAGCGGGTCGCGCACGGTCAGCGGGCGTGATGCGGCGCCGATGCGCGCGCCGTCCCAGGCCACCGCCATCAGGCGCAATTCGCCGGCGAAATCCGGCACTTCCAGCGGCACCTGCGCGATGCCATCTGTGCCCACCGCGACCACGCCCGAGAACAGCGCAACATTGCGTTGCGGGATGTTCAGCGCGCCCAGATCACCCAGTTCATCGCCACCCTGGCGCAGTGTCGCGGCCTCGCCATCGGTGGGCGGGATCAGCCGGCCGTAATCGTCGCGGATATCGACGCCGAGGCGACGCCGGCCGGTGAAATGCGCGAGCGGATCGGGGCTCGCGAAACGTGTCAGCCGCAGGATGCCCTCATCCACGGCGGCCAGCGTGACATGCGCGGATGCACCGCCGGTGACGCGCACCGGCACCATCACGCGCTGGCGCGGCAGGATGCGTGTTTCGCCCTCGATCGCCACCGTCAGCGCGCGCGATGCGGGGTCGATCTGCAACCATGCGAGGCCGAGCGCACGCGCCGGCTGCCCCTGCGCCGCCTGGCCCGGCCTGAACATCGTGACGGCGACATGCGCGCCGGCACCCCAGCCGGCCTCGATCGGCAGGGTGACTTCGGCGCCACCGGCCGGCACCGCGACCTCGCGCACCGACAGCAGGCGGTCGGTCAGCACCGCGATGCTGGCTACGCCCGCGAAGGGCGGCGTGATGCGGATGCGCGCCGTGTCGCCGGGCGCGTATTGCGCGCGGTCGGCCGCGACATCCACCTTGTCCGGTGTCTCGACCGCCTCGCTGACGGCCCAGCCGCTGCGGAAGCGCAGCGAGGAGATCGCCAGCCCGTTCGCCTCCTGCACCTCCAGCCGGTAGCGGCCGAAGGGCAGGCTGCGTGCGAGGCGCGAGGGGGCGGCAGCCTGGGTCTCTATCGCGCCGGCTTCCACCGGTTCGCTGCGCCAGGTGACGCCGTAGCGCGGGATGCCGGAGGTCAGGATGATGCGCCATTCCGGCAACTCCCGCA
>JAPLOK010000089.1 GCA_026400775.1 Alphaproteobacteria bacterium
CCCGATCCGGCCTGCCGCGTGATCAGGCCCTCGCGGGCAAGTCCGTCCAGTGCGCGCCGGATGGTGACGCGCGACAGCCCGTGGCTCGCAGCCAGATCCGGCTCGCTGGGCAGGCGATGACCCGGCTGAAGCGCGCCACTGGTAATCCGCTCCTTGAGGAGCAGATAGAGCCTGTGCGTCTTCGATGTCTCGATCGCATCCAAAACGGAGCTTCTCCAGCGGGCCATGCTGTATTACTTCTAGCACAAATGGCTGTCGTCAAGGCCAGACAGGATGTTTTTGTGATGAGCGGTTTTTCGGATGGGGGCGGGCAGATCGCGCCGGCTGGCGGCAATGGCTTCGAGGTCTCCTGCGATGTGCTGGTGATCGGAGCCGGCGCGGCGGGTCTGATTGCCGCATTGCGGGCGCAGGAAGCCGGCGCGTCCGTGCTGGTGCTGGAGCGTGACCCGCTGCCGCGAGGCTCCACCGCGCTTTCAGCCGGCCTTGTTCCGGCTGCGGAGACCCGTTTCCAGCGCGAGGCCGGGCTCGAGGACAGCAAGGCGGCGTTTGTCCGCGACATCCTGGCCAAGGCGCATGATGAGCCTGATCCGGCCGCCGTCGCGCGGGTGGTCGACGTGGCGGGTGCGGCGCTGGAGTGGCTGGCGGATCGCCATGGCCTGCCCTTCTCGGTGATCGGCAACTTCACCTATCCGGGACATAGCGCCTTCCGCATGCACGGCCTGCCAAGCCGCTCCGGCGCCGAACTGATGGACCGCCTCCGAACCGCCGCCGAAGTGGCGGGCATCGACATCATCACCGGGGCCGAAGTCACCACATTGCTGACCGCCGCCGCCGGCGCCGTGGCCGGCGCCGCCTTCAGACGCCCCGACGGCCATATCGAAGAGGTGGGCTGCAAGGCGCTGATCCTGGCCTGCAACGGCTATGGCGGGGACAAGGCCCTTGTCGCGGGCGAGATCCCCGAGATGGCCAATGCGCTCTATTTCGGCCATCCCGGCAATCAGGGCGATGCGGTCCGGTGGGGCAGGGGGCTCGGCGCGGCCGAGCGGCATCTGTCAGGGCATCAGGGCCATGGTTCGGTGGCCCACCCGCACGGAATCCTGATCAGCTGGGCCACCATCACGGAGGGCGGATTTCAGGTGAACCTCGCTGGCCGGCGCTTCACCAATGAGGCGCGCGGCTATTCGGAGGCGGCTGCAGCCGTTCTGGCCGAGGATGGCGCCCTTGCCTGGTCGGTCTTCGACGCCCGCATTGCCGGAATCGCCCGCCAGTTCGAGGACTTCCGCAATGCCGAAGCGGCCGGCGCGATCATCGTGGCGGACAGCATCGCGGAGCTGGCCGAAAGAACCAGGCTCCCCGCAGCAGCATTGCAGGACACGCTTGCTGAGGTCGCCGCCTTCAAGGCCGATGCCGGCGTCGACGGCTTCGGACGCAACTGGCGTGCCGCCGCCCAGCTCATGCCGCCCTATTGTGCGGTCCGCGTCACAGGCGCGCTGTTTCACACGCAGGGCGGTCTTGTGGTGGACGGGGAGGCGCGCGTGCTGCGTCCTGATGGGACGAAGCTGCCGAACCTGTTCGCAGCTGGTGGCGCGGCGTGCGGCGTGTCTGGTCAGTCGGCCGCCGGCTATCTTTCGGGCAATGGCCTGCTGACCGCGGTGTCCTATGGCTTCATCGCCGGAAGGGCCGCCGCAACACTGGCGGGCGCTGGCCGGTTCCTCTGCATTGGCGGGGCTGTGATCGACCGCAAGCTCCATGCGCTGGCTCCGATCAGGGGAGCCACGTCCAATCCCGCGCGCGGCACGACCAGCTTTGGCGGCGTGGCCCGCAACGTCGCCGAGACACTGGCGCGCCTGGGCGGCTCGGTGCGGCTGGCCTCCTGTGTCGGACAGGATGATGCGGGGCAGGCGCTGCTGGCGCATCTGGCCGAGGCGGGTGTCGACGCCACGCTGGTCGAGACGGTCGCGGGAGCG
>JAPLOK010000182.1 GCA_026400775.1 Alphaproteobacteria bacterium
CCGTGCCGCCGAAGCCGTTGATGAAGGAGAGGATCAGGATCGCCACAATGATCGCGGCGCCGGCCAATAAGCCCGGGAACATGCCTGCCATGAAGATGGCCGGCACGGAAACACCGGGCACCAGCACGGCGTAGACGATGAAGGCGATGGAAGGCGGGATCAGGATGTCGGTCGCCGCCGCGGCGCCCACGGTCGCGGCGATGAAGGGGCGCGGGTAACCGTCCTCGGACATGCTGCGCGTGACGACCTGGCCGACCGCGGCGCTGGTGGCAGGGCCACTGCCGGAGATGCCGCCGATGACCATGGCGACCAGCACCGCGACACTGGCCAGCGCGCCGCGCCCGGCGCCGACGATGGCGCTGGCGAAGCGCACCAGGCGCAGTGCCACGCCGGTTCGGTCGAAGACGCTGCCGACGAGGACAAACATCGGAATCGCGATCAACGGGTACTTGGCGATGCCGGCATAGACGTTTGTCGGCACTGCCAGAATGGATTGGTCAGCCAGCAGAATCGCTAAGGTTCCAGCCAGACCGAGCGCCACGCCGATCGGCACGCCGGCCAACAGCAGCACTATAAAGCCGATGAAGAGGATGCCGCCGATCATGCGCGCAGCAGCCGTCCCAGCGCGCGCAGCATAACCGCCACCGACAGCACCGGCAGCCAGACAGTGTACCACCATTGCGGGTGGCCGAGGCCGGGTGTCAGCACCTCGAAGCGGTATTCATCCCAGGCGAGTTTCGCACCCCAGATGGTCAGGATGCCGAACATCAGGATGACCAGCAGCATGGCGCCGATCTCGAAGGCGCGGCGTGTGGCGGGCGGGCGGCTGTCGACGCAATAACCGATGCGGATATGGCGCCCCGCCGCGACGGCCAGGCCCGTGCCGAGCATGGTCACGACGACCATCAGCGCGACCGAATACTCCTCCGTGAAGGCGAGGCTGATATTGGTGACGTAGCGCGAGAACACGTTGGCCGCGGTGATCAGCGCGATCGCCGCCATGCCTGCGGCGATCAGCACTTTTTCCACCGTCAGCGGCACGCGGGTGCGTGGTTCGGGTTCCGGTGCGAAGGGGTCTTCTGTCACGCTGTTGCGCGTTGCACGATGGCCTCCGCGCGCCGCACCAGATCGGTGCCGACCTGCTGCGCCCAGCGGTCATAGACGGGGCGCGTGGCGGCGGCGAAAGCCTGCTTCTCAGCCGGCGTCAGCGTGACGACCTCGACATTGCGCCGCGCCAGTTCGTCGAGCGAGGTGCGGTTGCCATCGATGCCGATGCCCGCACGACTGCCCTCGATCTGCACGCGGGCGGCTTCGCGCGCGGATTCGCGCACGATCTCGCGGTCGGCCGGGGTGAAGCTGTCCCAGACCTGCTTGGAGACGGCCATGATCCCGGCATCGGCGCAGTAATTCCACACCGTCATGTGGCGCTGCGCCAGCGTGTCCATGCGGAAGGCCAGGAACAGGTTGATGGGGTTTTCCTGCCCGTCCACCGCGCCGGTGGACAGCGCCGGCTGTAGATCCGCGAAGGACATTTGCAGCGGATTTGCGCCGAGGGCCGTGAAAATCTCGTTGAAGATGACGCCGGCAGCGAAGCGGATGCGCAGGCCGCGCATGTCGGCCGGCGTGCGGATCGGGCGGCGGGAATTGGAGAGTTCGCGGAAGCCGTTCTCGCCCCAGGCCATGGGCTCGATCTCGCGCGTGCGCAGCGCGCGGAACAGCGTCTCGCCGATCTCGCCATTCACGATGGCGTCGAAGCCGCGATGGTCTCCCAGCAGCCAGGGCAGGGTGAACAGGTTCATCTCGCGCACCTGTGGCGCGATGTTGATGGTAGAGAAATTCACGAAATCGATCACGCCTTGGCGCATCGCCACCAGCTCGCGAGTCTGGTCGCCGCCAACCAGCTGGCTGCCGGGATAGACACGCACATTGATGCGCCCCTGCGTGCGTTCCGTGACGAGCTCGGCCCAGCGGAAGGCGCCGGCGGCGTGCGGGATGGGCCGGTTGCCCACGGTCGAGAGCTTGTATTCGCTCTTGTACTGCTGCGCGCGCGCCAGCCAGGGCAGCGCGAGCGTGGAAGCGGTGCCGATCATGGCGGCGCGGCGTGTGGTCATGGTTGTTTCTCCCTTTCTGCGGATGATGGGCGCTGCACCCCGGATCAGGCAAGCATCTCGCGCGCAGCGGCGATGATGCGGGCCGGCGTGACCTTCAGCGCGTCTTCCAATGGCGGTGCGAAGGGCACCGGAACCTTCGGGAAACCGAGGCGGCGGGCGAGCGTGCCGGGCAGGCGCTCGGCCATGCGGGCCACGACCTCGGCGCCGAAACCCGCGGTCACCACCGCCTCATGCGTGACCAGCAGGCGGCCGGTTCGTGCGACGGATGCCGCCACCGCGTTCTCATCCCAGGGCGCCAAGGTGCGCAGGTCCAGCAGGTCCACGCTGATGCCCTGCGCGGCCAGTGCATCGGCCGCTTCCTCGGCCAGCGGCGCGCAGGCGGACCAGCTGACCAGGGTCAGCGCGTCGCCATGGCGCACGTGGCGGGCGCGGCCGAATTCCAGGGGTGCGATCTCGTCCGGCACATCGCCCGTCGCGCCCCACAAATTCTTTGGGTCAAAGACCAGAACCGGGTCATCGCTGCGGATCGCGGAGACCATGGTGGCGGCTGCGTCCGCGGGTGTTGAAGGGCAGCACACGATTACGCCGGGCAAATGCGCAAACCAGCCTTCGAGCATCTGGCTGTGCTGGGCGGCGCTGTTGCGCCAGATGCCATGCGGCATGCGCACCACCACGGCGGGCCGCGCCTGGCCGCCGAACATGTAGCGGATCTTGGCGATCTGGTTCACCAGTTCGTCCATCGCGCACATGACGAAATCGAAGATGCGCATCTCGATGATGGGCCGTGTGCCGACCAGCGCCGCACCCAGCCCCGCACCCATGATGGTGCTTTCGGAAATCGGCGTGGAGACGATGCGGCTCGGGCCGAATTCCTCCAGGAAGCCGCGGTATTGGCCAAACAACCCGCCACGCGCGACATCCTCGCCCAGCACCCATATCCGTGGGTCGCGGCGCATTTCCTGCAAGACCGCCAGGCGTGTGGCTTCGGCCAGGGTGACATTGGGCATCAGGCGTTCTCCCCGATGACATCGGCGAAGGCGCTGGCAGGGTCGGGCCACGCTGCTGCGTTGGCGCTGGCGCGCAGGGCGCTCATCTCGCGCCTTGCTGCATCGCGCAGTGCGTCCAGCGCGGATTGCGCGACACCCTGCGCGTGCAGCACCGATTCCAATCGCGCGATCGGGTCGTTCTCGCGGGCCGCCGCCACCTCATCGGTGGCGCGCCAGGCGGCGGCATCGGTGCTGGTATGGCCCGTCAGGCGATAGGTGCGGGCGTGCAGCAGGCGCGGCCCGCCGCCCGCGCGGATCGTCGCGACCAGCGCGGCAGTCGCGGCATCCACCGCCGCCGCGTCATTGCCGTCCACCGCCACCGCCGGGACGCCCAGCGATTCAGCGCGTGCGGCAACGCCTGGGCCGGCGGTCACGCTGGCCGTCGCGGTGAAAGCAGCGACGCCATTATCCTCGCACACGAACAGCACCGGCAGGCGGTACAGCGCGGCCCAGTTCAGCCCTTCCAGGAAGGGGCCGCGATTGATCGCGCCATCACCGAACATGCAGCAGACGATGGCGTCGCTGCCGAGCAATTGCAGCCCCTGCGCCGCACCGACCGCGATCGGGATCCCGCCCGAGACAACACCATTCGCACCCAGCATGCCCACGGAAAAATCCGCGATGTGCATGGAGCCGCCCTTCCCGCCGCAGGACCCGCCCGCACGGCCGTACAGCTCCAGCATCATGCGCGCGGCATCAGCGCCCTTGGCCAGCGCGTGGCCATGCCCGCGGTGATTGGATGTCAGTCGGTCATCAACGCGCAGATTGGCGCAAACGCCGGCGGCCACCGCTTCCTGGCCGATGGATGGGTGCAACGGCCCCGGAACTTCGCCGGCCGCGTGGCCGGCAATCGCCGTTTCCTCGAAGGCGCGGATGCGCTGCATGGTGCTGAGCAGCGCCAGCAATCGCGCGGAATTCGTCGCCATGCCACCTCCCCTTTTGGGGAAGGATGGCGCAGCTTCACACGCCCGAACAGCCCAGCTTTTTCAGCGCCGCATCCACCCAGGATGCGTCATGCGTACCGGCCAGGATATTGGCCATCTGCTTTTCTTCGGCCGCCTTCTTGGCTTGCGCTGCGACCAGCACTTCCGCGCATTGGTCGTAGGGCACGCAGAGGACGCCATCCTCATCGCCCAGGATCAGGTCGCCGGCGTTGATGACCATGCCGTCGATCGCGATGGCGGCGTTGATTTCGCCAGGGCCATCCTTGTAGGGGCCACGATGCGTCACACCCGCGGCATAGACCGGAAATTCGCGCCAATTCACCGATCAGCGCCTGCGTCAGGTCACCGCCGCCATCGACCACGATCACATCGCCAGGCTTCGCCAGCTGGATGGATTTATGGATCATCAGATTGTCGCCGGGCCGCGTCTTCACCGTCAGCGCGGGGCCGGCCAGCACGCCGGCCTTGTGCATCGGCCGCAGCCGCGCGCCGGCCGCGACGATGCGCGACATGCAGTCCGACACGTTCGCCACAGGCAGCGTGCGGAAGGCGTTGACGGTCTCGGCCGAAACGGCACGGGTGCGGGGGTGGATGGCGAAGCCGACTGGCATGGGTTCCTCCTGGGTGTGCGATTCCATCGCATCCTATGGCCGGCGGCGGAAGACCTCGATGCCCGCGCCGGTGGCTTCGGAGAAAATCTGCGTCTTGGTAATGCGCAGGCGGGCGGCGGCGACGCGTGGGTCGCGGAAAGCTTCGGCCAGCAATTCATCGGCAAGGGATTCCAGGAATTCCACATGCGGCCTGCCGGCCCAGCCGCGCACCAGGTCGCGCACCGGGTCATAGTCCACAATGCCGGCAGCACTTGCCTGCACCGCACCCACGGGCACGAACATCTCTACATCCACCGAGAGGCGGTTGGGGCGCGCCGGGTGCTTTTCCCAAGGATGCATGCCGATCGCGACATCGACCGTGATGCCGGTCACGCGCGACGCGACATAGCCTTCGGGAAAGAGGTTCGCGGGGTCCATCGGGTTTCCTGTCTGCGGTGCGGCGCGTATATGCGACGCGGGTTCCCGGAGGGAAGAGCGTGGCGCGCAATGTGCTGATCACGGGTGGTGCGAAGCGCGTGGGTGCCGTGATTGCGCGCAGGCTGGCCGCCGCGGGCTGGGGGGTGGTGCTGCACCACAATGCCTCACGCGCGGAAGCTGCGGCGCTGGCCGCCGAATTGCCGCGCGCCTGGACCGTGCAGGCAGACCTGGCCGATGCGGGAGCCGCTGCCTCCCTGCCTGCACGCGCGGCCGCGCTGGCCGACGGTCTGCACGCGCTGGTCAACAACGCATCGCTGTTCGAATACGACACGCCCTCGGCCTTCGACGCTGCGCAATTCGTGCGCCACCAGGCGGTCAACCTGCTGGCGCCGGCGCTTCTGACCAAGCAGTTTGCGGAACTGGCGGATGCGCAGGCCGTGGTGAACCTGCTCGACAATCGGCTCTACGCGCCGAACCCGGACTACTTCACCTATGCCCTGTCGAAATACGGACTGCTGGGCATGACGGAAATGCACGCGCTGCACTTTGCGCCGAAGCTGCGCATCAATGGCGTGGCGCCCGGCATCGCGCTGGTCTCCGGTGACCAGACGGATGAGAGCTTCCAGCGCGCCCACACCAACAACCCGATGCAGCGTGGCGTCACGCCCGATGATGTCGCGGCTGCGGTGCAATACCTGCTGGAGGCTCCCGTGGTGACGGGTGAGGTCATCATCATCGATGGCGGGCAGCGCCTGCGCCGGCGCGGCCGCGATGTGGCGTTCGGCGCATGAAGCGCACGCGAACCGTCTTCGTTCGCGGCCTGGAGATGACCGCACGGCTGGGCGTGCACCCGCACGAGAAAGCGGCACCGCAGCGCGTGGTCATTGGTATCGAACTGGCCGTTTGGGATGAGAGCGCGCCAGACGGCATCGGCCCGGACGCTCTCGAGCGCGTGGTGGACTACCAGGCGCTGGTCAATGTCGCGCGCGGCGTTGTCGCGCAGGGGCATGTGCTGCTGGTGGAGACGCTGGCGGAAACGATCGCCGCTGCCGCATTGCGGGACAGCCGCGTTCTGTCCGCGCGC
>JAPLOK010000400.1 GCA_026400775.1 Alphaproteobacteria bacterium
GCTGGTGCGCCGCATGGGCCGCAGCGAGGCACAGCGCATGGTGCTGCAGGCGCAGGTGCTGGACGCGGCCGCTGCGCGCGGCATCGGCCTGGTGCATGAGGTGCTGGCCGATGAAGCCGCGCTGGATGCCGCATTGGCCACGGTGATCAGTGACATTCTGAAGGGCGCGCCGGGCGCGATGGCCGAGACCAAGAGCCTGATCGGCGCGCTGGGCGCTGTCGCCACCGATGCCTATGCGCAGGCCGGCGCCGAGGCCTTCGCCCGGCAAGCGACGGGTGAGGCCGATGAGGGGATTGCCGCCTTCCGCGCCCGACGCAAGCCGAGTTGGGAACCGCACTGACTCACGGCTGAAAACTCAGCAGCAGGAAGGTTGCGAATATCACCAGGTGCACGGCGCCCTGCAGCACCGTGGTGCGCCCTGTAGCCAATGTCAGCGCGCTGACCAGGAAGGTCAGCGCCAGGAGCACCACACCTGTGGGATCGAGGCCCAGCAGCAGCGGCTTGCCGGCCATGAGCGACCAGATCCCCACCACAGGGATGGTCAGGCCGATGCAGGCCAGCACGGAGCCCAGCGTCAGGTTCAGCGCCATCTGCAACTGGTTGCGCCGCGCGGCGCGCAAAGCCGTCACGCCCTCGGGCATCAGCACCAGGGCGGCGATGACGACCCCGACCACGGTCACCGGCGCGCCCATCCGGGCCACGCCCGCCTCCAGCGCCGGCGCCATGGCCTTGGCCAGCAGCACCACGGCCAGCAATGACAGGCACAGCAGCAGCAGCGCCCGCAGTGTGACGCGATTGTTAGGCGGCGTGCCGGTGGGTTCGATCCCGTGGCCGTGCAGGAAGTCATTGCGGTGCCTGACCGTCATGACGAACAGAAAAATGCCGTAGAGCACCAGCGAGGACACCACGACGAACAACATCTGCCCCGGCGCAAAAACCGGCCCCGGCGCGGAGGTCGTGGTATTGGGCAGCACCAGCGCCATGGTGGCGATCGTGATGACAACGGTCAGGAAGGCCGAGGCGCCGCGGGCTGCGAAGCCCTGCTCGAAATGCCGTGCGCCGCCCAGGATCAGCGCCATGCCCATGATGCCGTTGAGCGCGATCATCAGCGTGGCAAAGACGGCATCGCGCAACAGCGCTGGCTGTTCGCTGCTGATCATCAGGGAGAGGATCAGCCCGGTCTCGATGACGGTGATGGCGACCGCCAAGACCAGCGTCCCGTAGGGTTCGCCCACGCGCGCCGCCACCACCTCGGCATGCAGGACCGACGCGAAGACCGAGGCGCCGAGAAGCACCGCCATCAGCACCCCCAGCGGCGAGAGCGGTGAGAGCTTGCTGAGCGCCAAGGCCAATCCCAAGGCCGGTGCCACCCATGCCCACCATGGCAGTTTGCTGATCGTGGCTCCCGCCATGCTTTCATCACCTTCCGCACTTGCGAATCGCACCGCAACGACGGCACGAACATAGAACGCGCTTGTGGCTTGCGCGACTCTGTACACACAACCCTTGGTGGTTGGGTGCAGTTACCGATTCGTTCCTGCGAATCGGGATACAACACTGAAATCGCGCGGTAAACAGCCTGGCAGCCGCGCCAAATGTTCCATTTATGTTCATCTTGCCCGCGCCATCCACCATCCAAGCCATGCCAATGCCACCCCGGCGAACAGGAACACGATCGTGCCCACCGCCGGGATTGCCCAGCCATAGACAACCGGTCCTATGAACTGGCCGATGAAAAAGCTGAAGGCATGCAGCGCCATCGCCGCACCCCGGGCATCGGGCGCCAATTCGCTGGCCCGCACCTGGATGGTGCCGTGGATCATCATGTAACCGCAGCCCAGCAACAGCCCGGAGAGCAGCAGCGGTGGCAGGCTGCTGGTCGCGGCCAGCAGCGCCAGCCCGCAACAGGCGATGCCTCCGCCCAGCCGCAAAAGGCCGGTCTGGCCCATCCGCGCGAGCAAGCGCCCGACCACCAGCGTATAGACCAGCCCGCCCAGCCCGAAGGCCGCCAGAACCAAGCCGGAAGCGGCCGTGCCGTCCATGCCGTAGCCTTGCAGCAAAGGCGCCAGATGCGGCGCGAGGCCGATCGCCAGCGCGCTGTTCAACGCAACCGATCCGTAGAGCAACCGGGCCATGGGCATTCGCAGTAACCTGCCGTAGCGGGCAAGCGCATCGGCCACGCGCAGCGGGCGCATGCCCTCACGCGGGCGCGGGGAGAGCAGCAGGACGAGCCATGCCGCAACCGCTGATGCGCCGCCAAACGCCAGCACGCCGCGCCAGCCGAGCCAGGGTTCCAGCACCGCGGCCAGCACGCCGCCGGTGATGCCGCCCATGATGCTGAACAGCATGAAGCGGCCGACCGCGACCTGCCGCTTGGCCAGCGGCACCTCATCGCCAAAGACGGCCAGTGCGAGGGGGAAGATGCCGCCGCCTGCCGCACCCGAGGCCGCGCGCAGCCAGGCGAGCGAGCCGAAATCCGGCGCCACCGCGCAGCCCAGGATCAACACCGCGAAGACGAGCTGCGCGACGAGGATGACGCGCCGCTTGCCCAGGGCATCACCCACCGGCCCGAGGAAGGGCTGCACCAGCGCGAACATCAGCGCGTAGAGGCTGGCCAGCAGTGCCACCGTGCCGGGATGTACTGAAAATTCCGCGCCGATTTCAACCACCAGCGGGTCGGTGATGCGCGCGATCATGGCGGTGGCGAAGCCGGTCAGCGCGAAGGAGGCGATGAGGCGGCCGATGCGCCTGTCCTCGGCGTCCTGCATGTGTTCAGTGTGGGGCCGCTTGCGCTTTGTGCAAGAAGGCGACGCGCATGGGTGGCAATGCCGGCATGCGTGGCTCGCTCACGCGGCGGCGCGCGCGAGAACCGCGTCGTCGAGGGGCGTGTCGTCTGCGGCGACCAGCGGGTCACGCGGCGCGAGGCGGTGGCGCAGCACGAGTTCAGCCAGCGCGCCGCGCGCGGGGCAGGGCAGGGCGCGGGCCTCGGCGCGCAGCAGGGCGGCGGTGGTGATGTGGTAGAGCGCGCTGGCGGCCTGGCGGGCGAGGGCCGGATTGTCTTGCGCCGTGTTGATCAGCGCGACCACGCGTTCCAGGGCGGCGTGGAACGGCGCTGCGTCATTGCCCAGCAGTGCCGCGTTGTGCGTGGCCAGCGGCGCCAGCGCATCCTCGCGCGCCGCCGCGCGCAGCACATCGAGTGCCACGATGTTGCTTGTGCCTTCCCAGACGGAGCCCAGATGCGTGTCGCGCAGCAGGCGGGCTTCGGGGAATTCCTCGATATAGCCACAGCCGCCGCGGATCTCCATCGCATCGCCGGCCACGCGGCGCGCGTCGCGGCAGGCGCGGAACTTCAGCAGCGGCGTCATGATGCGCAGAAGCCGGCGCGCGGTCTCGCAGCCGGCATCGGCCAGGCGCATCTGTTCGGCGGCGGCGAAGACCAAGCTGCGCGCCTGTTCGGCGGGCATGATCAGCTTGACCAATTGGCGGCGCATCAGCGGCATATCGACCAGGCGCTTGCCGAAGGCCATGCGGCGCTGCGCCACGAACATCGCCTCGGCGCAGGCACGGCGCATCATGCCGGCGGCGCGCACGCCGTTGGACAGGCGCGAGGAATTCACCATGTCCGCCATCTGCTTGAAGCCGGCCTCGGGCTCACCCACCAGCCAGGCGGTGGCACCGTGCATCGTCACTTCGCCGCTGGCCATGCTGCGTGTGCCGAGCTTGTCCTTCAGCCGCACGATCCGGTAGGCATTGGGCGTGCCATCGGGCAATTCGCGCGGCAGCAGGAAGAGGGATACGCCCTTCATGCCGGGCGCATTGCCACGCCGCGCCAGCACCAGCGCCATACCGGCATCGGGGTTGGAACAGAACCACTTGTCGCCGGTCAGCGCCCACGTGCCATCGGCATTGGGTTCTGCGCGCAGCGCGGTGTTGGCGATGTCGCTGCCCGCACCCTGTTCGGTCATGAACATGGCACCCTGGTGGAGCGCGTCCATATCCGTGCTGGTCAGCGCCGGCAGGTAGCGCGCGACCATCTCCGGGCTGCCGAATTTGCGCAGCGTGCGCGCCAGGCTGTCGGTCATGTTGACCGGGCACATCAGTCCGAATTCGGACTGCACGAAATAGAAGGTCAGCAGGTATTTCGCGGCCGGCGGCATGGGCGCGGGCCAGCCCAGCACGCCGGCGCGGTGGCTCATCGCGGCGAGGCCATAATCGCCGAAGGCGCGCTGGGCCATGGACAGATAGGCGGGGTGGTATTCGATGTGCTGCACGTCTTCGCCGCGACGGTTGCGGTGGTGCAGCACCGGCGGGTTGCGGTCGGCGGCGGCGGCTTCCTCATCCAGCGTGCCGCCGACCAGGGCGCCGAGTGCTGCCAGATGTGGCTCCAGATGCGCATGCAGATCCGGCGGCAAATGGTGGCGCGCCATGGCCGCACCCCAGGGGTCGGCGTGGAAGAAATTCATGCCGCGGCTGTCGGGGACGGCGGCGGCGCCCTGGGGGGCGGAATGCGGAGCGATGTGCATGCCCCATGGTGGCGCCGCGCGGCGGCATTGCGCAATCGGGCCATCATGCCAGCATGGACGGCATGACATGGCTGGCCTCCGCCCGTTATCCCGACCCGGCGATTCATGCGCTCGATGCGTCCTTCCGCCGCCACGTCGTAGCGCTGGCCGCGATCGAACGGTTGCACAACGGTACCCGGTGGGGCGAAGGCCCGGTCTGGTTTGGCGATCATCGCTGCCTGATCTGGTCGGACATCCCCAATGACCGCATGCTGCGCTGGGATGAGGAGAGCGGCGCAGTCACCACCTTCCGCCGCGGTGGGCATTCCAATGGCAGCACCCGCGACCGGCAGGGCCGGCTGATCACCTGCGAGCATTCGGGCCTGCGCGTTGTGCGCACCGAGCCTGACGGGAAGCTGACCGTCCTGTGCGCCGGCTTCGACGGCAGGCGACTGAACGCGCCCAATGACGTGGTGGTGAAGTCCGATGGTTCGATCTGGTTCACCGATCCGGGCTTCGCGCAGGACAGCCCTTATATCGGTCGCATCGGGCCGGCCGAATTGCCCGGCTCCGTCTACCGGATCGATGGTCAGACCGGCGCGGTCACCCGCGTGACGGACCAGGTGGCGGGGCCTAACGGGCTTGCCTTCAGCCCCGATGAGAGCCTGCTCTACGTCATCGCCTCACGTGCGGAGCCAAGGGAAATCATGGCCTTCCCAGTGCAGGGGGCGGCCCTGGGCGCGCCGCGCATCCTGGTGCGCTGCGGCGCTGCCGAAACCCCGGACGGCTTCCGCGTGGACATCCACGGCAATCTCTGGTGCGGCTGGGGCATGGGCAGTGCAGAGTTGGATGGCGTGCGTGTCTTCAACAGTGCCGGCGCGCCGATCGGACATATCTCGCTGCCCGAACGCTGCGCCAATCTGTGTTTCGGCGGGCCGCACCGCAACCGGCTGTTCATGGCCGGCGCGCAATCGCTGTTCAGCCTGTATGTGGATGCGCAGGGACTGCCGCATGCGTGAGGGGCGCCTGCTGCTGGGGCTGATCGGCTACCCCATCGGGCATTCCGCCGCACCTGCGATGATGGAGGCCGCGGCCGAGGCCGCGGGCCTGCGCGCACATTACCAGTTGATCGAGGTCGCCGGCGCCGATGGGGGCGAACTCGCAAGGCTGCTCGATGGCGTCCGGCGCCTGGGCTTCGCCGGTGTGAACATCACCTTCCCCTACAAGGAGGCGGTAGTGCCGTTGCTCGATGCGCTGGCGCCAGGCGCCGCCGCGCTGGCTGCGGTCAACCTGGTCAAGGTCGAGGCCGATGGCAGGCTCACCGGCCACAACACCGATGCCACAGGCTTCCTCTGGGCGATCGGCCAGGGGCTGGCCGATGCGGTGCGTGCCGGGCCGGCCCTGCTGCTGGGTGCGGGGGGCGCTGGGCGCGCGATCGGCTGGTCGCTGGTGCAGGCCGGTGTGCCGGAACTGCGCATCTTCGATGCCGATGCCCGCCGCGCGGCGGCGCTGGCCGCGCTGCTGCCCCGTGCGCGCGCCCTGAGCGACGCGGCGGAAGGCCTGCGCGGTGCCGCGGGCCTCATCAACGCGACGCCCATCGGCATGAAGCCCGATACAGGCTGTCCGCTGGAGCCGGGCCTGCTGCATGGCGGGCTGTGGGTGGCCGATGCCGTCTATGCGCCGCTGATCACGCCGCTGCTGGCCGCCGCGCGGGGGGCGGGCGCGCGCATCATGACCGGGCGCGCCATGTCGGTGGGCCAGGCGGTGGACGGCTTCGCGATCTTCTCAGGCCGCGCGGCGGAGCCTGCCGTGATCGGCACTGCCTTCGACGCCCATCTTGCCGCACGTGCCTGCGGCACCGCATAACGTTTGGCGGAGGAAACACCCATGACCATTCAACGCCGCGCGCTGGCCGCGCTGCCTGCCGTTCTCGCCGCCCCCGCCTTGGCCCAGGAGACCTGGCCCGCGCGCGCCGTGACCCTGGTGGTGCCCTGGGCGCCCGGCGGTTCGACCGACACGCTCTCGCGCCTGCTGGCGCAGCGGGTTTCGGCCGATACTGGCCAGCAGATCCTGGTGGATAACCGCCCCGGTGCTTCGGGCACGGTGGGCCATTTGTCGGTGGCGCGGGCGCGGCCGGATGGCTACACGCTGCTGATCGGCACCAATTCCACCTATGCGATGGCGCCGCATTTGCTCGACAACATCCCCTATGACAATGACCGCGCCTTCGCGCCACTGGGGCTGCTGGCCTATACGCCGCAGTATATGTGCGTGCACCCCGCCCTGCCGGTGCGCGATGTGGCGGGGCTGATTGCGCATGCGCGGGCCAATCCGGGGCGGCTGTCCTATTCCTCCTCCGGTGCGGGCTCCTCGGCGCATCTGGCGGTGGAGTTGTTCAACGCCATGGCCGGCATCGAGATGCTGCATGTGCCCTATCGCGGCGGCGCGCCCGCGCTGCAGGCGCTGATGACGAACGAGGTGCAGTTCAGCGCCGTTGATGCCGTCTCGGCGCTGGAGCCGATGCGGGCCAATGCCGTGCGCGCTATCGCGGTCAGCGCGCGCGAGCGGCATGCCTCGGCGCCCAATGTGCCGACGGTGCGCGAATCCAGCCTGTCCGAATTTGAATGCAGCACGGATTTCGCGCTCTTCGGCCCCGCAGGCCTGCCGGATGCCGTGGCCACGCGCATCAACGCCGCCTTCGCCGCGGCCCTGCGCGCGCCCGAGGTGAGGCAGCGCCTGGATGCCATGGCGATCATCCCGGTGGCCGGGGCGCCTGGCGATTTCGCGGCCTATCAGCAGCGCGAAAGCGCGAAATGGGGCGGCATCATCCGCGCGCGGAACATCCGGCCGGGTTGAACCGCCGGAAGGCAGCGGGCGGGGGCAATCCCCCGCCCTTTCGGCTCACGCCACCGCTTCGGCGCGGCGCGCGTTCTTCTTGCGCTCATGCGGGTCGAGGTAGCGCTTGCGCAGCCGCACGGCGGAAGGCGTGACCTCCACCAGTTCGTCATCCTCGATGTAGGACATCGCCTGCTCCAGGCTCATCCGCCGCGGCGGGATCAGCAACAGCGCGTCATCCTTGCCGGCGGCGCGGATGTTGGTCAGCTTCTTTTCCTTGATCGGGTTCACTTCCAGATCGTTCTCGCGCGAATTCTCGCCCAGGATCAGCCCGACATAGACCTTGTCGCCCGGGTTCACGAACAGCGTGCCGCGCTCCTGCAGGTAGAACAGCGCGTACTGGATTGCCTCGCCATCGGAGTTCGAAATCAGCGAACCCTTCACCCGGCCCTCGATCGGGCCCGCATAGGGCTGGTAGCCGGCGAAGAGGCGGTTCATCACGCCCGTGCCGCGCGTATCGGTCAGGAATTCCGAATGGTAGCCGATCAGGCCGCGGCTGGGCATCAGGAAGGACACGCGCGTCTTGCCCGCGCCAGAGGGCCGCATATCGGTCATCTGCGCCTTGCGCAGCGAGAGCTTCTCCACGACGACGCCGGTATAGGCCTCATCGACATCGACCATCACGTCTTCGAAGGGCTCTTCGCGTTCGCCCGTCTCGGGGTTGTCCTGCATCAGCACGCGCGGGCGGCCGATGGTCAGCTCGAAGCCTTCGCGGCGCATCGTCTCGATCAACACGCCCAGCTGCAATTCGCCGCGGCCGGCCACTTCGAAGGCGTCGGTCTCTTCGGAATCCTTCACGCGGATCGCGACATTGCCTTCCGATTCGCGGAACAGCCGTTCGCGGATCTGGCGGCTCGTGACCTTCTTGCCCTCGCGCCCGCCGAGCGGGCCGTCATTGACCCGGAAGGTCATCGCCAGCGTCGGCGGATCGACCGGCATCGAGGGCAGGGGCGCTGCCACTTCCGGGGCGCAGATGGTGTCCGGGATGGTGCCATCGGCCAGGCCCGCAATGGCGATGATGTCGCCCGCCTGCACGCTGTCCACCGTCACGCGGTCCAGGCCGCGGAAGGTCATCAGCTTGGTCAGGCGGCCGGTCTCGATCTGCCGGCCATCGGGATGCAGCACCTTCACGGGCATGTTCAGGCGCGCGACACCCTGTTCGACGCGGCCGGTCAAGATGCGGCCCAGGAAGTTGTCATATTCCAGGATGGACGCGTTCATCGCGAAGGGCTTTTCGACATCCACGCTCGGCGCCGGCACATGCCTCAGGATCAGGTTGAACAGCGCCGACAAATCCTTGCGCGGCCCGTCCAGCGCTTCATCCGCCCAGCCCTGGCGGCCGGAAGCGAAGAGCATCGGGAAATCCAGCTGCTCGTCATTGGCGTCCATGCTCGCGAACAGGTCGAAGATTTCGTTATGGACATGGTCGGGCTGGGCGTCCTGGCGGTCGACCTTGTTGACCACCACGATCGGGCGCAGGCCGCGCTTCAGCGCCTTGCCGAGGACGAATTTGGTCTGCGGCAGCACGGATTCGGCAGCGTCCACCAGCAGCACAACGCCATCCACCATAGACAAGATACGCTCGACCTCGCCGCCGAAATCGGCGTGGCCGGGGGTGTCCACGATGTTGATCTTGGTGCCTTGCCAATCGACCGCGGTGCACTTGGCCAGGATGGTGATCCCGCGTTCGCGCTCCAGGTCGTTGCGGTCCATCGCGCGCTCGGCCACCTGCTGGTTGTCGCGAAAGGTGCCGGATTGCTTCAGCAACTGGTCCACCAGCGTGGTCTTGCCATGGTCGACATGGGCGATGATGGCGACGTTGCGCATTTCCATAGGGCAGATCCCGGCTGAAGTTGGCGCGCCCGCAAAAAACCCGGGCCGCAATGCGGTCCGGGCGTTTCATTGACGTGCCTGTGGCTTGTTCGCGCACCCCTTAGCCGTGTCGCGATCGAAACGCCAGCGGAAAAGCGCCAGGGGCACCCGCACCTGCCGCATGGCGCCGTCCGGTGTTCAGGACTCCGCGATATGGTCATGCTGCGCCGGTGGCCGTCTTGCGCAACACCCTGTGGACCGGCATTGCCCTGCAGCTCGCGGCGCTGGTGCTGTTCGTCGCCATGGACACGCTGTTCAAGCTGCTGACTGACCGCTACCCGGTGCCGCAGCTGGCCTGGGCACGGTTCATGTTCTCGGCGGTGCTGGTCTGGGGCTTCTTCGCGCTGCGTGGCGGCGGCGCGCTGGCCTGGCGGTCGCGCGCGCCGGGCTTGCAGGCGCTGCGCAGCATGTTGCTGTGCGGCTGTACCCTGTTCTTCTCCTCGGCCCTGGTTTTTCTGCCGCTGGCGGACACCACGGCGGTCAATTTCGCCGCCCCCCTGCTAACCGTGGCCCTGGCGGCGCTGCTGCTGCGCGAAAAGGTTGGGCCCCGCCGATGGTTCGGCGTGGCGCTCGGCATGGCCGGTGTGCTGGTGGCGATCCGTCCTCCCTTCATCACCGGTGCGGGCGCCGCGCACCCGGCCTATCTGTTGCCGCTTGGCTCGGCAGTGCTGTTCGCCTTCTACCAGATTCTCACACGGCGGCTTGCCGCGCTGGATGACCCGCGCACCACCATCCTGCATACGGGCCTGGCCGCGACCCTCGCGACCACGCTGATGCTGCCCTTCGTCTGGGTGCCGCCGAGCCTAGCGGATTGGGGGCTGCTGGCGGCCATCGGCCTGCTCGGCGGTGTGTCGCACGGGATGCTGGTGCTGGCCTATGTCCGGGCACCCGCTTCGGTGCTGGCGCCGCTTTCCTACAGCCAACTGATCTGGGCCGGGGTGGCAGGCTTCATGGTGTTCGGCGACATCCCCGATCGCTGGACGCTGCTCGGCGCCGCCATCATCCTGGGCGGCGGTCTGCTGACGGTCTGGCCGGGCCGCAGGCCAGCGCATCCTGAAACCGGATCGCCACGATCATGAAACCATCTGGACATAAATCTTCCCCGGCGTTAACCCGCCCCGTCCGATCCCGGGCCGGAGGAACGCCGCCATTCCCACCATCGGCATGACAGAACCCGAACGTGGCCATAACCGCGCCGCGCTGGATGCGGCTTCGGTGCGCGAGGCCTATAGGCGTTGGGCGGGCGTCTATGACGTGGTGTTCGGCGGCGTCTCGGCCTTCGGCCGCAAGCGCGCGGTCGCGGCCGTGAACGCCCTACCTGGCCGGCGCGTGCTGGAAGTTGGCGTGGGCACCGGCCTCGCCTTGCCGCAATACCGCCGCGACCTGGAGGTGGTGGGCATCGATCTCTCGCGCGACATGCTGCTCAAGGCGCGCGACAAGGTGTCAGAGCAACGCCTCTCCCATGTCCATGGCCTGCTGGAGATGGATGCCGAGAACATGGCCTTTGCCCCGGCCAGCTTCGACACCGCCGTGGCGATGTTCACCGCGAGCGTGGTGCCCGATGCGCATAAGCTGTTTGCCGAGATGTCGCGGGTGGTTCGCCCAGGAGGGCACATGTTGTTCGTGAACCACTTCGCGGCCGAGCGCGGCTGGCGCTGGTGGATCGAGCGCACCATGGCGCCGGCGGCCCGCGTTTTGGGCTGGCACCCGGATTTCATGCTGTCCGACCTGCTGCCGCCGGGCTGCGAGCCTGACAGGGCAGAAGCCTGCCCGCCGATCGGGCTGTTCACGCTGGTGCGGGTGCGCCGCGGCTGACACAGCCCGCGCCTCCCCCTCGCGCAGCGCCGCTATCCTGCTAGAAGGCGCGCGACAGGGAATGGAGCTTCGCATGTCGCAACCGACGGATGGCCAGGTCACCGACCGCAACCTGGCACTCGAATTGGTCCGCGTTACGGAAGCGGCAGCCTTGGCCGCCTCCAACTGGGTCGGCAAGGGCGACAAGAACGCCGCCGACGGCGCGGCCGTGGAAGCCATGCGCCGCGCCTTCGACACGGTCGCCATCGACGGCACCGTCGTCATCGGTGAGGGCGAGATGGACGAGGCGCCGATGCTCTATATCGGCGAGAAGGTCGGCATCTTCGGCAAGTCCGGCGGTGGTCCTGAAATGGACATCGCGGTCGATCCGCTGGAGGGCACCTCCATCACCGCCAAGGGCGCGCCCAATGCGATGGCGACCGTGGCGCTGGCGGAAAAGGGCGGCTTCCTGCACGCGCCCGACATCTACATGGACAAGCTTGCCATCGGCCCCGGCCTGCCCGATGGCGTGGTTAGCCTGGATGCGACAATGGAGCAGAATCTGCGCGAATTGGCCCGTGCCAAGAATTGCGCGGTGAATGACCTGACCGTCTGCATGCTGGACCGCGACCGCCACAAGGAATTGCTGAAGGCCTGCCGTGCGGCCGGCGCGCGCGTCATGCTGATCCCCGATGGCGATGTCTCGGGCGTGCTGGCCGTGAGCCAGCCTGAAGCTGGTGTGGACATTTATGTCGGCTGGGGCGGCGCGCCCGAAGGTGTGCTGGCCGCAGCCGCCCTGCGTTGCATCGGCGGGCAGATGTTCGGCCGGCTGATCTACGAGGATGACGACCAGATCGCCCGCGCCAAGGCCATGGGCATCACCGAACCGCACCGCATCTTCCGCATGGAGGAAATGGCCCGCGGCAACGTCATGTTCGCGGCGACCGGCGTCACCACCGGCCCGATGCTGAAGGGCGTGCGCCGCTTCGGCGGCGGCGCCTACACCCATTCCATCGTGATGCGCAGCAAGTCGGGCACGGTGCGTTACGTTGAAGGCCACCATAACTTCGCGCTGAAGCCCGCGGCCTTCATTGCCTGAAGCGCTCGACATCACGGCCAGCGTCACCGGGCGCCGCTGGCTGTGGCGCGAGACGGATGAACGCGCTGGCCTGATGCTGTCGCAAAGGCTCGATGTGCCGGAAATCCTGGGGCGGTTGCTCGCGGCGCGCGGCATCGGCGCCGACACGGCGCAGGATTTCCTGGCACCCACCTTGCGGGCGTCGCTGCCTGATCCGTCGAGCCTGCGCGATATGGAACTGGCCGCCGCGCGCATGGCCGATGCGGTGCAGCGCGGCGAGAGCATCGCCGTCTTCGCCGATTACGATGTGGATGGCGCCTGCAGCGGCGCGCTGGTCACCGGCTGGCTGACAAGGCTGGGCGCGCGGGTGCGGCATTACGTGCCGGACCGCCTGAAGGAGGGCTACGGCCCCAATGCGCCGGCCATCGCCGCGCTGTGCGATGCCGGTGCAACGCTGATCATCTGTGTCGATTGCGGCATCGCCGCGCATGATGCGCTGGCCGCCGCCCAAGGCCGCGCCGATGTGGTCGTGCTGGACCACCACAAGGCCGAGGGGCCACCGCCGCCGGTGGTGGCCGCCGTGAACCCGAACCGGCTCGATTGCGACAGCGGCCAGCGCGGCTTGTGCGCGGCCGGCGTGGCCTTCCTGGCATTGGTCGCGTTGCATCGTGTGCTGCGTGCGCGCGGCGCCTTTGCGGCCGGCGAGCCTGATTTGATGGGCGCGCTCGACCTGGTGGCGCTGGCCACCGTCTGCGATGTGATGCCGCTGTCGGGCGTGAACCGCGCGCTGGTGACGCAGGGCCTGCGCGTACTGGCGCGGCGTGGCCGGCCTGGTCTGGCCGCGCTGATGGATGTGGCGGGCACGCGCGGCGAGCCCACGGCACACACCCTGGGCTTCGCGTTGGGGCCGCGCATCAATGCCGGCGGGCGCATCGCCGAACCCGATCTGGGCCTGCGCCTGCTGCTGACCGAAGATCCCGTCGAAGCCCGCGTGATGGCCGAGAAGCTCGACGCGGTGAATCGCCGCCGGCAGGAGGTGGAGGCCGGTGTGCTGCACCATGCGCTCGAACAGGCCGAGGCGCAGCTCTCCGCCGGCCGCAGCGTGGTGCTAGTGGCCGGCGATGGCTGGCATCCGGGTGTGGTCGGCATCGTCGCCAGCCGGATCAAGGAGAAGTTCAACCGCCCAGCCTGCGTCGCGGGCGTCGATGGCGGCGTCGCCAAGGGTTCGGGGCGCTCCATCACCGGCCTGGATCTGGGTGCGGCCGTCATCTACGCGCGCGCCAAGGGCATGCTGCTGACCGGTGGAGGGCATGCCATGGCGGCCGGCTTCTCGCTGGATGCCTCGCGCCTGTCGGAATTCCATGCCTTGCTGGATGAGCGGCTAGCCGGCGCCGCTACATTGCCCGCCGCCTCCGACCTGGTGCTGGACGGCGCACTGGCCGTGCGTGGCGCCGATGTCGCCATGGCCGAGCAGATCGGCCGTCTGGCGCCCTTCGGCCCAGCCAATGAGGAACCCGTCTTCGCCTTCCCGCGCGCACGAATCGTCAAGGCCGATCGTGTCGGCGCCGAGGGCAGCGTCATTCGCGCCTTCATCGAGAGCGCCGATGGCGGCCGGCTCAAGGCGGTGTGCTTCCGCGCCAAGGAGGGGCCGCTGCCGGAATTGCTGCTGCGCAGTGGTGGCATGCCTTTGCATCTGGCGGGCCATCTGCGTGCGGAACGCTGGAATGATACGGTCAGCGCCGGGCTGCAGGTGATCGATGCGGCGCCTTGCAGGGATTGACCGCTCGGCGCTGCACCTCTAATGCCGCCCCTCGAGTGGCCCGTTCGTCTATCGGTTAGGACACGGCTCTTTCACAGCTGAAAGGCGGGTTCGATTCCCGCACGGGTCACCATCTCCCTTGCTTCGCCTGCCACTGCGCCGGATGCTGCGTATTCCTAACGGAGGCCGCGCATGCCCGACAGCCCGCTCGTTATTGTCCCGCCAGAGGGCGGGCGCAGCTTCTGGCAGCCGGTGCCGGCCAATGGCTTCGTGCGCTGCATCCTCTCCTCGGCCGAGATCGGCAGCGACACGCCCTTTGCCATGGGCACGCAGACGGTCGATCCCGGCTGCTTCGTGCGCGAACATGTCCATCCCGCGAATGACGAGGTGATCCTCGTGCTGGAGGGTGAGGGCACGGCACTGATCGAGGGCCATGAGCACCCCATGGCCAAGGGCAGCTGCTTCTTCCTGGGCAAAGGCCGCCCGCACCGCTTCCTGGCTTCCGAGACCGGAGCACTGACCTTCATGTGGCTGATTCTGCCAGGCGGGCTCGAGACCTTCTTCGCGCGCATCGGGCGCGAGAAGCAGCCGGGCGATGCCAAGCCGGCACCGTTTCCGCGGCCTGACGATGTGCTGAAGATCGAGGCAGAGACAGTGTTCGGCACGCTGCCCGCGAAAACCTAACCGCCCAGCAGCGCGCGGCCCGGAATCGCCTCGATCAGGCTGCGCGTGTAGGCATGGGCGGGTGCGGCGAAGACCGCGCCGATCGGGCCTGCCTCTTCGACCACGCCATTGCGCATCACCACCACTTCATCGCAGAGCTGGGCGGCCACGCGCAGGTCATGCGTGATGAACAGGATCGACAGCCCCAGCCGCGCCTGGAGTTCGCGCAGCAGCGCCAGCACCTGGGCCTGCACGCTGACATCCAGCGCCGAGACCGGCTCATCAGCCACCAGCACCTCGGGCTTCATCGCGAGTGCGCGCGCGATGCCGATGCGCTGGCGCTGCCCGCCCGAGAATTCATGCGGGAAGCGCGAGACCGATTCAGGGTCCAGCCCCACCAGTTCGAACAGCCGCCGTGCTTCTGCCATGGCC